>CAMAPQ010000043.1 GCA_945860125.1 Klebsiella pneumoniae | reverse complement strand
ACTTTTTCTTCTAAAAGCCTAATTTTTTCAGCCTTTTCCATGGTAACGATCCTGGTTACTTAGCAACAAGGCATAGCGTCATACAAGTTGGAAAAAATAGCAAGAAAAAATCACGCTTGGCAATATAGTTTCAAGGGGTGATCACTTACCTTAAATAAACAGTTCTAAGGTCTTTCTCTTAATATTAAATTTTTTCGAAAAAGCATGTTGGTCAATACCAAGATGTTGTCTTAATGAAGCTTGTACCGTTTCATAATCGAGTATAACGGCGCTAGCGGCTGATGACACCTGTAACGTAACAGGATCTAGTTTTAAAGATTTAACCTGTTTATCTGATGCACCCACAACACGATTACCTCGTATGCCAGGGCCCATCATCATCATGCTGGTGTGATTCCAATGATCTTTGCCATTTCCCGTATTGTAATAAGGCGTGCGTCCAAAATCAGAGCCAACAATAATCGTCATTTTATCAATAATGCCTTTTGCGGTTGCTTCTTGAATGAGAAAATCAACGCCTTCAAATAGGCGAAGTTGCGCATTATATTGATCAATATCATGGTTACCATGTGTATCAAATCCTCCCATCGTTAGATTTGCTGAAATACCAATACCGGCAGCAAAAGCAGCGCAAGCAATTTGTGCTTGTCTTGCGAGGGGATTATTACGATAAGGGGAAGTATTTGGTAATGTTGGCGAAAGAAAGTTTTGAAACTTTTTAAGATCCACTAAATTTTCTTCTGCTGAAAAAATCGCCCCTAATTGATATTGTTTTTCGGGCAAGGTTGCCTCCGCTTTCAGGCGAGTTATCCTCTCTTTTCTTGCTTTTTCGATATCATCAAAAATTTCCTGGTCATAGTAAGGTGTTCCATTAAGTTGGTTGGGGCTCGCCAAACCATTAATAAGATTAGTATTGCCAGGCATCACTTTAGAGACGACATCTTTAGTTACTGAATAGTAGCCAAAATCACTAAAACTCATTGGCAGTTCAGGCATTTTACAACCTGCATATAAAGCTGCTAAGCATGGAAAATCATTTTCAGTAAGATTACCGCTCCATACCCCGCTTTGACCTGAGTTATGGTTTGTCGTTTGAGTATTAATGCCATTTAATACCAGCCAGTTTTGATATTTTGTAAAGAAATTGACGAATTTATCTTTGTCTCCTGCTGCAAGCGTCGGCGTATTTGAGGTAGGAAGAGGGGTAGCAATCGTTGCCATACTAGGCGCAACATTGATTCCACCCACTTTTTTAATATCACTTACAGCGTAATGGTTGATCATTCCCCGCGTTGCGTCATATAAAATATCCCCCTTTGGATCAATTGAAATTGTAGGATCCCACCCACCATGGGCCCCTACCATCACTAAGAAATGGTCAGGGGTGGCAGCGAAAGCTTGATTAACGCCTTTTGGCGTTGCCAGCACCAAAGAAGAAGCACTTAAAAGCTGACAAAATTCTCTTCTTTTCATTGTCTTGCTCTCCACAAAAATGTTGTTGTCTTCACGATAATTTAGTTGCAAAATTTGGTCATATGTTTTGGAAATAATTAATTACTAAAGCTTATTCATAATTAAAGTTCCTATCGCTTAAGAGGTAATACATCACTGACATCCAGCTGCGAATCACATAGTTGTCATCCGTTCTTGTCTGGCCTCTCGTAAGCGCAACACCTGTGATGGGGTCATTATTTACTTGGCACATGCTTGGTAAACTTTTCAGTGCTGCATTGGTTGGCGCCGCTTTAATTTTGGCTTGTCCCTTCTTAAAGGTGTTATTAAATACATTCAAGACTTCCAATACTTCAGGATCATTTTCAGCCAAAGTGACGCCATGGAGTTTTGAGAAAAGTTGAATAATATTTTTCTTTATCAATGTTTGGTTCGCTTCTACTGCATTGCCACTCACATCAAAAGGAACGGTTGTGCGCTCAACTAAGCTTAGTAAATTTCTGCTCGTTGGTGCCAGGAAAAAGTCTCTCGCCGTTACAAGACAACTCATTTCAACTGCTAAACGTTTATGAGAAGCGTGCATAAGTGAGTTTGAATCAAGTGGTCTTACGATGGTATTACTTGAATCAATACCACCTAAGTAAGAGAAGTAACCATTACCACCTCGATCAAGTATTTTATCTGTGCCTGAGCCTTGTATATTACCTGTCCATTTCAAACCGACGCTTGAGATAAGTTTTGCACTTAAAATTTCTGGCGATAAAGGTCTTGATGCGCTTGATTCGCGATAAGCACTCGTATCACCCGCTATTGCTGCCAAACTTTTTGCTCGGTAATAAACCGTTTTAGTTAAATCAAGCATGAGCTGTTTAAAGTTAAAGCCTATGCGAAATTTAGAGGCTAAACTTTCGATCATTTCTTCCTGTTTAATATAAGCACTTAACTCGTAATCAGTACGGGTAAGACCTGGCTTCATTAACTCATGCCCTGTTAAACCCTTATAAGCCGTTCTTACGATGGATCTCGCAAAAGCAGGATCTTTAATAATTTCTGCACTTAACCAGCTTAGTTTTTTAGTGGCAAAAGAAGACGGCATCTCAACCCCATTTAAGCCACCTTTTAACATATCAGCAGGGCTCATTCTTGTAGCATTAAAGGTTACTGCGCCTTGGAAGTTAAATAGTAAACTCGCTACTGGATCAATCGTATTATGACAAATGTTGCAAGAGGGATCATCTTTCGTCGGATTTGCGCCTGACACCGCATTAGAATCCGTTAATCTTGAACCGACTAACATGATGTCTTTATCAAGAAAGAAGTTAAAAATGTAACGTGCACGGTGACGATTTCGATTAGTACTGGTATCAGGATAGGTAATCAAGAAAGGAAAAGCATTTAATAATCCTGAGTGGGTATAGTTGGCAAGGGTTAGTTTTGTAGGTTTAAACTCAAGCGCCTCAATTGAATTTGGTGTACTCCAAGTAACTTGATCATAAACCCCATAAGTGCGTGCACTGAAAGGGTTAACCATAAGATATTCTGCGGTGAGAATTTCGCTAAAAGGCTTATCGTTTTGTACAACATACTTAACAAGTTCTAACACCTCTTCTTTTAAAGCGCGTTCAGTGGCTGTTTTAGCCATGTCTTTTGCCGTATTAATATCAGCATTAAGATTAAGCGGGCTAACTAAAGCATCCATATCATACCAGCGCGCATTGGGGAAATTAGTTGTGCTAATTTTATCGGCAACATTAGAAGCGCCTCTGACAAGATAGGTGTCGTTAAACATATCTTTTAATCTGGCATAAAACTCAGGCATCGCAAGATAACCCTGCACGACGGCGTTATAACCTGCTTCATCTTTAGCATTGGTTTTTTCTTGCGCAGTGGGAAGTCTACCGATCAAGTTTAGGCTGGTTTTATAAAGTGTTTCCTGCCAGTTTTTAACTTGAATATTGTCAGTGCTATACGGCACATCAACATTATTGTCATGATTAAACAGCACTTCTAGTATGTAACGAGCCGTTAAATCCGCTTTTTCTCCCGTATAGTGGGTAGCGCCTGGCGGCATTGCTTTAGCAATATAACTTGTTAAAGCATCTTGATTACTGCAACGATCCTTTGCTTCACAGCTTAAAATGGGTGTTGCACCAGCGCCATCATTGCCGTGACAGCTCAGGCATTGCGCATCATAGTAATCTTTGCCTTTGGCAAGATTAGGATCCAGCGGGACCTCTTCGATAGAACCAGTATTGTTGTCTGTATTATTGCCATTCCCTGCATTACTCCCTGTACTGCCTGATGGCTGAGTTAGCGTAGGAAATCCTTTTGCTATCCATAATGAAACGCTTGAAGCGCACTCACCCACACACTTTGCACCAGTAGGCGGCATTGTTGTGGTAACGATATTTGTGAGCAAGGTTAAATCATAAGAATGAACCAGTGAGCCACCAATGTCACCCATACCTTTTTCACCATGGCACGCTTGGCATTTCCCCTCATATATACTTTTCCCTTTTAGCATTAAAGCAATTTCTGCTTCGCTAAAAGCGCTATTTGTATCGGATGAGTCGTTATTGGAAGTCTGATTTGTCGTTTGCCCGCTATCTGATTTATTCGTTGATTGTCCAGTTGAAGAGCCGCCGCCACAAGAGGCGAGCGTAAAGAGGATCATTAAACACATAAGACGCGGTAAGTGCTTTGTAACCAAACCCATACTTAACCCCTATTTCAAGCTGACTGCGACAAACGCAAAGTGCTATTAATTAATTTTAGGTAATACGTTTCTATTAGGTCATCTCATAATGAGATAGAAATCACACTGCCATACAATAAATCGTAGAAGAGATAATTTTGACGTCTGTCAGTTTGTATATAAAAGCGTTACTGCTGGGTAATACATTGGTTAATTTAAATAAACACTGGAAAATTTTGGTCAATAACTGGCATAAAATTGTCTTAGGACTTACGCAAAACTGCCCAGCTTTGTTGTCGCGCTTCGTCGTACGATTTGTACTGTCTTCATCGCGACGCCTTGCTAGGACAGTTTTGCGTAAGTCCTATTAGATTGACGTGAGAAGAACCTTGCATCGTTACAATTGAATACATAAACTGACCCCCTTTTTTTCATATAAAATTTAAGGGTCTCAATATGTCTCTTTCTACTTCTTTCAATACACAGACGAGCCTTTCGTCTTTGCTTGCTATTTCGCCTGTAGATGGTCGTTACGCTCAAAAAGTCATGCCTTTGCGCAAATATGTCAGTGAGTTTGGTTTGCAGTTTTTTCGTGTACAGGTTGAATTACGCTGGCTTCAAGCGTTATCTAAAAATCCTCATATTGTAGAAGTGCCGCTTTTTAGTGATGAGGCTAATCAATTTATTGATGAAATAATTGCTTCTTTCTGCGTTGAAGAAGGCGAGATTATTAAAACCATTGAGAAAAAAACGAATCATGATGTAAAAGCAATTGAGTATTTTATTAAGCAATGTTTTGAAAAAAATACAGAGCTTAATGCTGTAAAAGAATTCGTCCATTTTGCATGCACGTCAGAAGATATTAATAATCTTGCTTATGGTCTCATGCTAAAAGCAGCGCAAGATGACGTTATTTTACCAACGCTCACAAAAATACAAAATGTATTGATTGAACGTACGCTGCAATTTGCCAATCAGCCCATGCTTGCTCGTACGCATGGACAAACTGCCTCCCCTACCACAGTTGGAAAAGAATTAGCCAATGTTGCGGCAAGATTAGCCAGGCAAATAGCACAACTGAATTCATTTGGATTTTTAGGGAAAATAAATGGCGCGGTGGGAAATTTTAATGCGCATTTAAGCGCTTATCCTGATATTAACTGGCAGCTGTTCTCTGAAGAATTTGTGACAAGCTTAGGGCTTGAATGGAATCCATTTACCACTCAAATTGAACCGCATGATTATATTGCGGAGTATTTTCATATTTTGGAAAGAATTAATACCATTTTAATTGATTTTAGTCGTGATATATGGGGTTACATTTCAATTGGGTATTTTAAGCAAAAAACAGTTGAGGGTGAAGTAGGCTCTTCCACGATGCCGCATAAAGTAAACCCCATTGATTTTGAAAATGCTGAAGGTAACTTAGGGATTGCCAATGCGCTTTTTAAACACTTTGCAGAGAAGCTGCCTATTTCAAGATGGCAGCGTGATCTTACTGATTCTACAGTGCTAAGAAACATGGGCGTTGCATTGGCTCACTCACTTATTTCTTATGAATCGCTTTTAAAAGGTTTAAGTAAGTTAGATTTAAATACTGCTCGCATTGAAGAAGATTTGATGTCTGCATGGGAAGTATTAGCTGAACCAATTCAAACTGTCATGCGCCGTTTTGCTTTGCCTGAGCCTTACGAGCAGCTTAAGCATTTAACGCGTGGAAAATCTGTTATCACGAAAGAATTGCTACAAGATTTTATTTCAAATCTTAATATTCCTGAAGAAGCTAAAAAAAGACTACTTGCACTGTCACCTAGAGATTACATTGGTAGCGCAAGCGAGCAAACCTTAGCAATTAAAACGCTATCCTATATTTCAAAGAATAGCTGAGCCAATTACTGAAAGAACAAGTGGTTGACACAATAGGTTTTAAACTTCAATATTGGGACTTTTTACTGTTTTAAGGCATTTAAGAGGAATCTATTATGAGCGTAACTTTGCAGCAAGGTACCCTAAAAGTATTGGGATCGGTTAACGACACTTTTAAAGAAATTTTAACACCAGAAGCATTGGCTTTTGTCGCGGAATTAGCTGAAAAATTCGCACCTAAAATGCGTGAATTACTTGAAGTAAGAAAAGTCTATCAAGCCAAAATTGATGCTGGTGCTTTGCCTGATTTTTTAGATGAAACAAAACAGATTCGTGAAAGTGATTGGAAAGTGGCAGGCATTCCTCATGATTTGCAGGATCGTCGTGCTGAAATTACGGGGCCGGTAGAGCGAAAAATGGTCATCAATGCTTTAAATGCAAATGTTAAAGTTTTTATGGCTGATTTTGAAGATGCACAATCCCCTACATGGGAAGGTGTTGTGCAGGGTCAGATTAATTTACGTGATGCAAATATGGGCACTATTTCTTATGTTAATCCTGATAACGGCAAGCAATATAAGTTAAAAGAAAAACCCGCTGTTTTGATTTGCCGGGTACGTGGCTTACATCTGCAAGAAAAACATATTACGGTTAATGATCAAATTATCCCAGGTTGTTTAATGGATTTTGGTTTGTACTTTTTCCATAATTACCAAACGCGTATGAAGCAAAATAGCGGTGTGTATTACTATCTCCCTAAACTTCAAAGTTATAAAGAAGCCGCATGGTGGGATGAAGTATTTGCGCATACCGAGAACAAGTTTTCAGTTCCTGTTGGTACAATTAAAGGAACGGTTCTTATTGAAACCTTACCTGCTGCTTTTCAAATGGATGAGATTCTTTATAGTTTGAAAGATCATATTGTCGCGTTGAATTGTGGTCGTTGGGATTACATCTTCAGTTATATTAAAACGCTTAAAAAGCATGCTGAGCGCGTCTTACCTGATCGTCAGGTTGTGACGATGGATAAGCCTTTTTTAAGCGCTTATTCTCGCCTTTTGATTCAAACTTGTCATAAGCGTGGTGCTTTAGCGATGGGTGGTATGGCAGCGTTTATTCCTGCAAAAGACCCCCTTAAAAACGAAGCTGTTTTAGCGCGCGTTAAAGCGGATAAAGAGTTAGAAGCAAATAACGGTCATGATGGAACGTGGGTTGCGCATCCAGGTTTGGCGGATACAGCTATGGAGGTGTTTAATCGCATTATTCCTGAAGGCAAACCAAACCAGCTACATGTAATGAGAGCAGATGATGTGATCACAGCAAAAGATCTACTAGAACCTTCTAGCGGAACGCGTACGGATGTGGGTATGCGTACTAATATTCGAGTTGCGCTGCAATATCTTGAAGCTTGGATTTCAGGTAATGGCTGCGTTCCTATTTATGGTTTGATGGAAGATGCTGCAACAGCTGAAATTTCTAGAACCTCTATCTGGCAATGGATTCAGCATAATAAGTCTTTGGATGATGGACGTCCTGTTACCAAAGCGCTTTTTCGCCAAATGTTGAGCGAAGAAAAAGTGATTGTTCAAGAAGAAGTGGGGCAAGAAAAATGGCAAAGTGGTCGTTTTGAAAAAGCCTGTGAACTGCTTGATCAAATTACAACAGCCGATGATCTTGTCGACTTTTTAACGCTTCCTGCCTATGACTGCTTGGATTAATTCTTAATTAATCATGTTGTTTTCTGTGACCCCGTTCTTTGAATTCTTGGACTTGCTGTATTGCGAGCGCTCAGGGAGAACGGGGTTAACGTCATTTACCTAAATTATTTAATCAAACACTACACCTGTTTCTGCTTTCGTGCTTTTGCCGCAATGACGAAAATAAAAAAATAAATGCTATTATAGGACGTTATGCGTTATCAGATATCAAGATAGCAATTTAGTGGCTTTATATTTTGTCGTAAGGTCGGGTACGACAAAATAGACTACGCTTTATGTATCTTGACAATAACTATTTTCAATAACATTCCTCATGCAAACAATCTTGAAAAAAAATCTAGCATCAAGACTGCTCACATTAGTACTTGGAATTTATCTTTCTGTTGCTCTCACACTCACGCTGTGTCAGCTAGCGCTTGAGTTTCTAAATGAAAAGCAACGCCTTGAAGAAGAAATTATTAGCAAAGTGAAACTGTTTATTCCGGTTCTCACGCAAGCATTATGGAATTTTGATAATGAACAAATGAACGTAACGGCAGACAGTCTTCTCAATACTGAAATTATTGTTGGCATCCAAATTTTGGACGAGCACTCAAAAAAAATACTCGAAAAATGGCAAGAAAATTTCAGTATTTTAAACGCATCCCCATTATCTGGAGCACATGAAGGTTTATATTCTTACCAATACCCCCTAATGAATAAGGCCCTCAAAAAAAATCCTTTCGGTCATGTCATTGCATATGCCAGAACCTCCATCGTTATAGAGCGTGCAGCATACTCTTTTATAATAACCATTGTAAACGCAGTCATTAAAACCATATGTTTATGGATAATATTTTATATCATACTAAAACGCTTTCTTATTCAGCCATTAGACAGGCTCACTGCAAAAATAAATCAACTTAACCCTGAAATTAATACTACCGAAGAAGTGGAACTCCCCGACTTTGACAAAAGCACGCTTCTAGAAGATGATCAATTAGGGACACTGATTAAGAGCTTTCTTGCTATGCAAAATGCGCTAAAAGAAAAAAATAATGCCATTTTAAATTACCAACAACACCTTGAAAATATGGTGGGTGAACGGACAGAAGCAATAAGAAAACTTAATAATCAACTGATATTGGCATCACAAGCAAAAACAGACTTCCTTGCAAATATGAGCCATGAGATACGAACACCAATGAATGGTGTTTTTGGTATGGCAGAGCTTCTTAAGGATACAACTTTAGATATAATCCAAAAGGAATACGTTGAAACAATTCAAAACTCTTGCCAGGCACTGATAACAATTATCAATGACATCCTAGATTTCTCAAAAATAGAAGCAGGTAATCTGGATCTTGAAAAAATTCCATTTAACCTCAGGCAACTATTGCATGAATGCGCCTCTATCTTCACTCTGAAAGCAAGTGTGCAGAAACTAAAGTTCACTATTATGATTAAAAATGATACGCCTTTACTCATTTCTGGCGATCCTAATCGCCTGCGTCAAATAATTTTAAATTTATTAAGCAACGCTTTTAAATTCACTGAAACAGGCTGCATTAGTATTCGGGTCTATCCGTCATATCCAACAGAAAAAAGCGCTCTATTATTACACTTTGAAGTGAAAGATACCGGCATTGGTATATCAAAAGAAGTACAAAATAAGCTATTCCAAACTTTCTCTCAGGCAGATAGTTCTACCACAAGGAAATATGGCGGCACGGGTCTAGGCCTCGTAATAAGTAAAAAACTTGTTACCTTAATGGGGGGAGAAATAGGCATTAAAAGTCAAGAAGGACTCGGCTCAGTCTTTTGGTTTACCATCAATACCAGCGAGGCTGGTTTACTTACCTCACAACCAGATAACTTGAAAGCACTCATAAAGAATAGATCTGTGATGTTGTGCTATGAAAATGAAGAGCTGAAGGAGGTTACAGAAGAAACTCTATACGAATACCAAGTAACGATTGAACCTATTTCTTATGAAGCACTTAATGAGTTATTAAATAAAAACATATTAAAAGCCAATCAGCCAAATATTTTGATTATTGAAGAAAGCTGTCTTAATGAATCACGACTCTGTGCGTTATCGCAAAGCAAAAACACAGCAATTTTATTGATTATATATTGCCATAATCTTGACTTTGCATCACACCTTAATAAATGTGAAATAGCTGCTCGCCATCTAATAATATCGCATCCCTTCAGTAACTACGCTATTAGGCAAGCATTACTATCAATACTCACACCTCTCAATATGATTAAAGCAGAACCTATAGCTTTAACGCCAGCGATTGAGTTAGAAGTCCTTGTAGCAGAAGATAATCATGTTAACCAATTAGTGATAAAAGGAGTGCTTCAAAAAATGGGCATTCGGCCTGATATTGTTAACAACGGACAAGAAGCGCTGAATCGATACATTGAAAAAAATGGCGCTTACGACCTTATTCTTATGGATTGTGAAATGCCAGAGCTTGATGGTTGGAATACCGCTAGAAAAATACGGGATTTAGAAAAAGAGGCGCCCAATCTTAAAAAAGTTATTATTATCGCCGTCTCAGCCCATGCGCTTGAGTCACAAAGAAAAAAAGCAATAGAATTCGGTATGGATGACTTTATTACAAAGCCTTTTTCTCAAGCAGAGCTAAAAGAAACGCTACAAAAAAATCAGGTTATTAAGGGTTGATCTCAGGGCAAACGGAAAATGAAAAGCCAAAACTAAAGCATGATGTTAATTTAAGGAGCGTGACCGTTTAGAGAAAGTTGAATTAAATACTCTGTATTTTCTTCTATGGGCAAACCAAGACTGAACATGCCAGATTCAGTTAAAGTGACAGCTTCCTGATGAATCATCATTTCACTTTTGCCTTGCGGTTTATAAAAAGTGCCGTTAGTACTTGTATCATGTAACATCACTCTTCCTGATCGTATTTCTATTTTGGCATGTTCTCTGGATACCATCTTATGCTCTAAGCAAATATCGCAGTGTGCTTCACGCCCTAATAATAAAGCCTGATAATTTTGAAGATAAAAAATATGTTGTTGATAAATTAACTGTGATCCTTTACTACCCTCTGCTCGTGCTGCACTAGATTTCACCTGATTACTGATTAGCATCATAGTTAAATCAGCGCTTTCAGCATCCATTAAAACTTCATGGACTTCGAGCGGCATAGATTTTCCCTTTACCATCATGCTTTGTAATAGCCGTGAATCAGTAAATGATTGATCAAGGACGTGCTTGGTGCATAAAATTTGGCCTGCTTTTGCAAGCCCTACCATTCGTGCCGCAACGTTAACGGTATCTCCAAATACGTCATTATTCTTTAAAATAACGTCACCGCTATGTAAGCCAATACGCACTTTTAGCCCATCAGATAAAAAAGACTGCTCATATTGAATTTTTTTTGCTGCGAATAAGGCCTCTTTAGCATGCCCAAAACGACATAAAATTTCATCGCCGATCGTTTTAACAACTATTCCTTTCTCTGCATGTATGGAAGCAATCATGCGATTAATTTTTTCAGAAATAAGCTTTTCAGCTTCAATATCACCTGCTTTTTCATAAAGAGAGGTGCTGCCCGCAATATCAGCAAAAACAATTGTCTGAGTAATGATTTTATCAGTCTTAAAAAACACGAGGGGCATCCATTAAGAAATCACTCATTGCCTGCAAGATAGCGGGTAAAGCTGCCTCCATATGTAGGTGATGATCCCCAGATAGTTCAATCGTTGTTAATTTTTTAATTGCCTGACTTCTAGCGCTAAGATAAGACGCCTTTTTAAGAGAACCTTCTTTGGCTAAAATCAATAAAACAGGACAGCAAATCTCAGTGAAAAGCTCAATGACTTGCACTTCTTGAAAGCGAAGCACAGAAGGTAGCAGTAGTCTGGGATCTGTTCTCCACATCCAACCTTTTTCTGTCTGTACTAACCCCCGCTCACATAGAATACGAACAGCCTGTTCACAGATAGCGCCCGTCACGTTACCTTTTTGGCGCGCTAAAATACCCTCTTCTTGAGTGGGATAGCAAGGTAGTTTTTTATCAGCGCCTTTTTTATCTTGGCTAAAAAAAAATCTGGTTTGAGTCAGCCAATCTTTAAAATCAGGTTGAATATGAGGGCCTGCGCCTTCAATACTGATAACGCTTTGTACGCGATCAGGAAAGAGCCCCGCCAATAATAAGCATAACCCCCCGCCTAAAGAATGGCCTAGCAATGTAAAAGAGGCCCAGTTTAATGTATCAGCAAGATGCACCACATCACGCAGATAATCAACCAGGTGATAATGCGTGCCATACGGCCTATGCTTGCTTAAACCATGGCCCACTAAATCAAAGGCAATACAATGAATCGCCTCGAAAGGTGCAAAAGAGGGTAAATCTTTTTTTTGCCATAAATCAAACAAAGGCTTAAAGGAATAAGCATTATCCAACCAACCATGCAAAGCTATAATTTTAAGGGTTTTATCCGGCGCAGCGTCACCAATACGCATTTCAACGCTGCCAATATTAAGCCGATTAATACAATAGGTTTGTTGTGTAATAGGTGTTGTCATCTTATTGCCAGATAATATCGTCCTTATTTTTACTCCACTGCTCAATCCATTTTTGATAGTGTTTTTCTAAAACATTGCGCTTTAATTTTAAAGTGGGTGTAACAAAGCCATTTTCCATTCCCCACGTTTCACGCACCACCACCCAAGACTGTATGCGCTCATGGGCTTCTAATGTTTTATTTACCTGCTTTTTTGCCTGAACTAATAAGCGCTCAATATCAGCAGCATTCATCTTTTGTGCTTGAATAGAGAGATTGAGTAACGCAATCGGTTGCGGCATTTGTTCGCCAACAACACATACTTGCTCAATCCATTCTAAAGCTAAAATTTTGTTCTCAATCGGTGAAGGTGCAATATATTTTCCTTTGCTTGATTTAAAAATCTCCTTCACTCTCCCTGTAATTTTTAGTCGGCCCTCACTATCTATTTCGCCGACATCGCCTGTTTTTAAAAACCCTTCGTCATTAAAAGTTTTTTTTGTTTTTTCAGGTTCTTTAAAATAGCCCATCATGGTTGCAGGGCTAAATACGAGTATTTCACCTAACGCATCAATTTTAGTAACAACAGCAGGGTTAGCTTGGCCAACATAACCTAGTCGTTCAAAACCAGGCCGTGAACAATGAGAGTAGCCAAAGTTTTCCGTCATGCCATACACTTCTAAAATATTAATACGAATGGTGCGATACCAGCTCATGATATCAATTGGTAAAGGCGCTGCACCACTAAAAGCATAACGCACATGGCCAAGCCCTAATTTTTCACGAATTTTTTTGGCAATTAATCGCGATAAAACCGGTACTTTTAACATTAAAGCAAGACGGTTTTGGGGTATTTTTTCAAGAATACCCAGCTGAAATTTAACCCAAATTCTAGGAACGGCAAAAAAGAGTGTCGGTTTAGCGCGATTTAAATCTTGTAAAAAAGTATCTAAATTATCTGAGAAAAAGATCTGAATACCTTCATGTAAAGACATAATTTCAATACACATTCTTTCGGCGACATGAGATAGTGGTAGATACGACATCATTCGATCTTTTTGCGTAACACGAAATAGCATAGAAACGCTACAGGCAGCGGCTGCCATAGCGCCAAAACAATGCATGACCCCTTTTGGGTTACCAGTGGTACCTGAGGTATAAATAATTGTCGCTAACGTCTCAGCTAATGGTTGCGGAGAATTGGCTAAAGCAGGTGTTTTTTGAATAATATCAACCCATTTTTTAAGTGAGGAATCAATCGCAAGCGGGAGGGCAATTTTATGGATATTAGTAGGTACTTCTGGCGATAGTTTATCCCAACCATCAAGTTTCCCTATAAATAATACCCTCGCTTCACTATGCTCTAGAATTTGTCTCATCGCTTCAGGAGATAGCGTGGGGTACAGAGGTACAGAAACATGCCCTGCCATCCAAATAGCAAGATCAGCCATAATCCAATGCGCACAATTTTTTGAGAAAATAGCAATGTTTGTAAGAGGCGGCAAATCAAGATTAATCAGATGCTGTGCCATTTTGCGCACCTGATCCCCCACTTTTTGAAAAGTATAAGAAGTCACTTTTCCTTCCGCAGGCTGCGTGAGATAGACTTTTTTAGGCGACGTTTTTTCCCAATGATAAAAACGATCTAGCACAAGAGTGTAAGGTTTGTAATTGTGCTTAAGATGGAACGCCTCATGATTTTTTTCTAACATATCATTACTCCTTAATCCCTGATAATACATTATAACCTCTGAGAATCCCGAAGTTACATCTATAGGACTTACGCAAAATCGCTTAAGCTTTGTTGTCCCGCCTCGCCGTACAGCGTGTACTGTCTTCGTCAGGACGCCTTGCTGGAACAATTCTGCGTAAGTCCTAATCTAAATGAATAGTCTTTCTTCCTCTATAATCCTTCTTGTTGTGGCTTATACCACGCCAGCTTTGAATGGAGTTTAACGACTTCACCGACGATAATCAAAGTCGGCGCATGAATAGAAGCATAAATAGGCTGAATTTGCTCAAAAAAATCACCAATAACGCCTGTTAATACACGATGAAATGGCGTCGTTCCTCTTTCAATTAAAGCAATAGGCATGTCATGACTCATCCCATGGGCCATTAATCTATCTGTAATTTCTTTTAAATTATTGAGCCCCATATAATACACAACAGTTTGATTACCCTTGGCACATTCAGACCAATTAATATCTATTTTTCCCTCTTTAGTATGGGCTGTCACAAATATAACAGCTTGAGCATAATCGCGATGCGTCAGTGGAATACCCGCATAACACGCACAACCACTTGCAGCGGTAATGCCTGGCACTACCTGAAAAGGAATGCGGTGCTCAGTGAGCTCTTCAAGTTCTTCACCACCGCGCCCAAAAATAAAGGGATCGCCTCCTTTTAAGCGACAAACTCGCTTGCCTTCAAGGGCTAATTTTATCAGCAATTGATTAATTTGATCTTGCGGAACAGCATGTTCTTTGCGCGATTTACCCACATAAATTTTAGTTGCATCACGACGAACTAAATCCATAATAGGTTCAGAAACGAGGCGATCATACAACACGACATCTGCTTGCTGCATAAGTCTTAACGCCCGAAAGGTAAGTAAATCAGGATCACCTGGCCCTGCCCCCACTAAATAAACTTCACCAATCTGGGTCGATCTATTTTGTGCGCACCAATCATCCAATTTTTGCGCAATTAAAGCTTTAGCTTCTTCTTCTCGTCCTGTAAAAATACACTCTGATATGGGGCTTGCAATCACCTCCTCCCAAAATATTCTTCTATCTGAAACAGCAGGCAAACGTTCTTTAACCGTATTGCGATAAGCCCCCATAAAACGACCCAACGCACCAAAACCGGTAGGAATTAAGGTTTCAAGTTTTGAGCGAATATGTCTTGCAAGTACCGGAGACTGGCCCTCGCTAGAAACAGCGATTAAAACCGGTGAACGATCAATAATTGCAGGAAGAATAACGGTAGAAAGTATTGGGTTATCGACGACATTAACTAATTTATTAAGTTCGCCGCAGGCTTTTGCAACCGCTTGATTTACTTCGATATCATCCGTTGCTGAAATCACTAATTCAACTGGTTGATGATCAAAATACCGTGCGTTTAATAAGTTTTCATCGACACTTTCACGATAATTTTGAGTGATAAAAAGAATGTCTATCGCTGTACGCCATGCTTCAAAAGGGGTGCAAAATTCTGGCGAAATAATCACAAGGCGTGCGCCTGCACGCCTTAAAAGACTGGCTTTACGAAAAGCAATATCGCCGCCACCCACAATAAGGCATACTTTATTTTTAATGCGATGAAACAGTGGAAAATAGTCCATTAAGCTTCCCGTTTAAGTAAAGATTGCCCCATATAAGGCTGTAACGCAGCAGGTATCTTTATATCCCCATTAGGGCACTGGCCATTTTCTAAAATAGCAACTAAAGTGCGCCCCACAGCCAAAGCTGAACCATTAACCGTATGTACAAGCTCGATTTTTTGTGAGCTTTTTAAGCGAACGCGCGCCTGCATTCTTCTGGATTGAAAGGATTCAAAATTACTACATGAAGAGATTTCGCGGTAAGTTTGCTGGCTGGGTAACCATACTTCGATATCATATGTTTTAGCACTCGAAAAACCCATATCGCCAGAACATAAAGCAACAACACGATAAGGCAGTTCTAGTTTTTGCAAAATCGTTTCTGCATGATTCGTTAGTGCTTCGAGTGCATCATAAGAATTTTCTGCTTTAACAATCTGCACTAACTCTACTTTTTCAAATTGATGCTGACGAATTAAACCACGGGTATCTTTACCAGAAGCGCCCGCCTCACTTCTAAAGCATGGCGTATGACAAACCCATTTTAAAGGTAAGTCATCCTCATTAATAATCGTGTCATGCACTAAATTAGTCACCGGCACTTCAGCTGTGGGGATAAGGTAAAGCTCACGCTCCCCTTGCAGCTTGAATAAATCGCTTTCAAATTTGGGTAACTGCCCCGTACCTTTTAACATTTCTGCACGAACAAGAAAGGGGACATAAACCTCTTCATAATGATGATCCATCGTATGAATATCAATCATAAATTGAATAAGTGCGCGATGTAATTTTGCGATTTGACCTTTAAGCACCGCAAAACGACTGCCTGATAATTTAGAGGCTGCCTCTACATCAAGCCCGCCTAACTGCTCAGCAAGCGCAACATGATCAAGCGGGTTTGGGATATTAGGAATCACCCCGACGCGTCTTAATTCAATATTGTCATGCTCATCTTTTCCGGTCGCGACCGTTGCATGTGGAATATTCGGTATATTTAATGAGAAATCTGAGAGCACTTCATTAATATCAGCAAGCTGTAGATCAATTTCAGCCATTCTTTCTTGCGCATTTTGCACTTCTTTTTTCAGCGCTTCAGCATCGCTCGTTTGTCCTTGAGCTAATAAAGCGCCTATTTTTTTTGATTTAACATTACGCTCATTTTTAATCAGTTCAGATTCAACCTGTAACGTTTTGCGTTGCTGTTCATGCTGCATGAAGTGAGCAACATCCAGATGAAAACCACGTGTTGCAAGTTGAGCGGCAATAAGATTGATATCAGATCGTAACGCTTTGGGGTCTAACATAACTTTCTCACAAATAATGGGCCATTAAAAATCTTTAAGATAGTCGCGTGGAAGATAAGTTTTCCTATATAAAAATGCAAATAAAACTCAAGCCATAAGTAAATAAGCGTTACGATTGTCGTAAAAAAGCATCTAGCTGATTTAAGCGCTCAACTGTACCGACATCAAACCAGTGCCCATTGTATATTTCGCCATAAACTTTGTTATCTGCCATGGCCTGAATTAAGTAGGGTGCAAGCTTGCCTGCTTCTTCATTTAGCCCTGTAAAAAGCGTAGGATTTAAAATGCTCAACCCACTAAAAGTAAAATTTTTCTCAGCTTTTGGTCGTACAACTTGCAAAGTTTTATTATCCGTCGAGCTAATCGAAAAATCTCCTTGGAGATGATGAGCAGGATTAGCTACCATCACAAGATAAGCCGAAAAATCTTGGGGTAATTTTTTGCTTTGCGCCATTATTTTTTGTAATGGATAATCTGTCCAGATATCAGCATTCATGCATAGGAACGGTTCATTCTCAAAAAATGCTAATGCTTTAGCAATACCGCCCGCCGTTTCAAGTGGCATCTCTTCTTTTGAGTAATGAATTTTTAACTGCCAACGTTCGCCATTACCCAGCGCTTTCTCAATTTGCGGGGCAAGATGGCTAATGTTAATCATCACCTCAGTAATGCCCGCTTCAGCACATTTTTCTAAGTGGTATTCAATTAAGGGCTTATTTTTAGCAAGCAATAAAGGTTTCGGTGTGTATAAAGTTAAAGGGCGCATACGTGTGCCCAGCCCTGCTGCCAAAATAAAAGCCCTTTTCATCTAATTTTTTTCCTCACTATTTCACTTTTAAAGTCATGACACTGCCAATGATAAAGAAAATCAAGGTCGGCATAATACCCGACATCACAGGCGATAAATTATAAACAATACTTGCTTGCCCAAAAAAGTCTTGAGCATAAAAGAAAAACATTCCACACATTAAGCCTATCATCATACGTAAGCCACCTGAAGCGTTACGTAACGGCCCAAAGATAAAAGAGACTGCCAGCAGCACCATGACAATCGTCGCAAAAGGCTGCATGATTTTTTTACATAAAGAGAGCCAGTAGCGCTGATAATTTAAATTCTGTTTTTTTAAATAATTAACATAATGATACAAGTCAGAATAAGATAAAAAATCAGGATTCATAATAAGCAATGTAATAATTTCAGGATTAAGCGTGGTATACCATTCACTTTTTTTAATAAAGTTTGATTCAATTTTTTTAGGCGTAAAATAAGTAATTTTTTTGTCATAAACAGTCCAATGTTGTTTACGATACTTAGCCGTTCTTGCAAAACTGGTTGCTAATAACTCATTTTTCTCATTAAAAGAATAGCGTGTAATACCATGAATCACCCCACCTGGTTCAACAGCATTAATATGAATAAAATCGTTGCCATCACGATGCCAATTGCCTGATTTAATTTTAAGAACTTGCCCGCCTCCTTTTTGTAAAGAACGATAGCTTTGTCCAATTTGTTCAGCATAAGGCGCAATAAATTGCATCATTAACATACCGATTATCGCAATCCATATAACCGGTTTAATAACTGCCCAAACAATACGTAAAATTGAAACACCATGCGCGCGCATTGCAATTAACTCACTATTTGCCGCCAAGGTACCCAACCCTAAAAGGCAACCTATAAGGGTGCCTACTGGTAAAAATTGGAGTGTTCTTCTAGGGAGCGTACAAATCTCATAAAAGGCAGCATCCCACACACTATATTCACCTTTAACATCTTCTAGTTCAGCAATAAAATTAAAGACTGTATCTAACCCGCCCAGAACAACCAGCGCCAGAAAAATCATACCGATGATATTAAATGCAATATAACGATCTAGCTGTTTCATTTATTTTCTACTCCTGAGGCTTTTTTTTATCCATGAAAGCAAGCTGTTTTTTTGTGGTAAAAAATAAAGAAAAAAACCGCCTATTAAAAAGAATGTATGGATAAGCCACATTGAAAAAAGAGGCCATTTCTCTTTTTCAATTGCATTTTTTCCGTTAATAAGCAGCGTAAGGTAAAAAAGATATAGAAAAATAGCCGGGAAAAGCTTTAAAAATCGACCCTGCCTTGGATTAACCTTGGCCAAAGGAATCGCAATAAAAGTTAAGATAGGAATAATAAAAGGGAGGCTTAATCGCCACTGTAATTCCGCCTTAGCAAACAGGCTTTTTGATTGTGATTTTAGCAGTATGACAAGCTCGGTGATTTTAAGGTTTTGAATATTAGAGAGTGTTTTTGATTTTTCAGGCGGCGCCATTTGCATACGATAATGTTCAAACTCAATAACACGATAATCATTTTGTCCAGGATAACCATCGTAGCGTCGACCATTATCAAGCTCAAGATATTGCGCACCCGTTTGAGCGTCAACCTTTCTTACACCCTTTTCAGCAACAATTACCGCCACATTATCTTGCTGTTCTTCGGCTATGAATAAATCTTCCATATTCGTTTTTTGATCAGATAGCTTTTTAGCATAAGTTGCACGATGCATATCTTTAGTTGAGTGAAAACGCCCTGGCGTTAAGGTTTCAAATTCAGAACGATTATATTGCTCGTCTAGCAATACTTCGGTTCGTTTAGCGACTAAAGGACACAGCCAAATGCTTAAAATAGCTGTAATAATGAAAGTAACAACCATAGGCTTTACGGTAAACCGCAGTAAATCAATAGGCCCTACCCCGCACGCTCTGAGCACGGACATCTCATGCTCAACGTATAGGCGACCATGAGAAACAATAATGCCTAAAAAATAGCCTAAAGGTAATATCAGCATAATTAAATTAGGTAGTTTATAAAGCAAAATGGTTAGCACTACTTCCGCCAGAATGCGACCTTGAGCCGCATCGCCCATAAAACTTAAAAAACGGCCACCGGCAATCACGGTGACTAATACCATTGTAACGGACAAGGTTGCTAGCAATAATTCTTTTGATAGATATCGATAGATAATCAAAGTGTTTCACCTTTACAATAAGGTTGCCTATAATCTGGTGTTGCACTGTTAAGCCGCTGCCGCAATATACCCTTCGTACTTGAAACCACGGCATTGTTGGCGACGCTCATTCACCCCAATCACATAGTTTATCTATGCTCATGGGGTTCACGCTCTTGCCGCCTCACCGTGATTCCAATTACTTTGGGTATATAAACGTAAACCAACCAGATTTTCAATTTAATTTACAGTAAGGAGTGCTTGTCATGAAATTTAGCATAAAGCAAGGAAATGCCTCATCTTTTGAGACAGATTGCCTGGTTCTATTTTTATTTGAGAACAGCATCCTGCCTGATTTTACTCAACATGTTGATGCGCACACAGAAAAAACGATTCAAAAGCTCATAGCTTCCAAAGAGCTTTCTGGCAAAGCAGAGGAAATATTTCTACTGCATGCGCCTAAAGGGATTAAAGCGAAGCGCATTATTATTGCAGGGCTTGGCGAACACGAAAAAGTCACCTCACAAATCTTAAAAAAAGCGTTGGTTGCAACGATTAAAAAAACGCCTTTACAAAGCATTAAAACAATGGCTTTTTGCTTGACGGATCTTGTTTTCGATCAGTTTATTCAAGAAAAGAATGTTCAGTTTGCCGCCATGACATTAAGCACAGCACTTTTTGAATTTAAGCAATTTAAGTCAGCATCAACGAATGAGCGCGCTTTAAAAGAAATTATTTTTTTAACGCCTGAAAAACCTTCCGCAGCAGTCACGCACGCTTTAAAAACAGGCATTGCAATTGGTGAAGGTCAGAACTATGCACGTATTTTAGGTAACACCCCCCCTAATTTATGTACGCCTACTTTCCTAAGTGAAGAAGCGCAAAAACTTAGCAAGCAACATGCTGCGCTCAAGTGCAAAGTCATTGATGAGAAAGAACTCGAAAAAATGGGCGCAGGGGCTTTTGTTGCGGTATCCAAAGGCAGCAATGAAAATGGGAAATTAGTTTTACTTGAATATATGAAAGGGTCTACGGAAGATAAGCCGATTGTGCTTGTTGGCAAAGGTATTACTTTTGATACAGGTGGTATTTCATTAAAATCTGCCGATAAAATGCACGAAATGAAGTATGACATGTGTGGCGCTGCCAGCGTGCTCGGTGTGATGCACACAATTACAGCCCTTCAATTACCCCTTAATGTGATCGGTGTACTGGCTTGTGCGGAGAATATGCCCTCTGGTAATGCCTCACGCCCGGGCGATATTATTGAAACACTACTTGGTAAAACCGTTGAAATTACCAATACGGATGCGGAAGGGCGTTTAGTATTATGTGATGCAATTACTTATGCAACAAAATACCAGCCGGCGGTGATGATCGATATTGCCACTTTAACGGGCGCTTGCGTTGTTGCTTTAGGCAGCGCTTTTTCAGGCTTATTTTGTAATGATAGCGCTTTAAGCCAAGCTTTAATGAAAGCTTCAAGTGAAGCGTGCGATCTTGTCTGGCCCATGCCTTTAGCCGAAGAATATATGGAAGCACTGCACTCAGAGCATGCAGACTTCACCAATGCCTCGGATACTCGAATGGGCGGCGCGATTGTCGCAGGCGTTTTCCTTTCGCAATTTACCAAAGAGCTCAACTGGGCACATCTTGATATTGCAGGTACCGCCTGGTCTTCTTCAAAAGGCAGCTTAGGGGCAACAGGTCGTCCTGTTGCTTTATTGTGTCACTATCTTATTAATTACCTGCATAACGCTGAAAAAACGAACGCTCAGAAAAACAAAACGCCGCCTAAAAAAAATAGTAAAGAAAAAAAAGAAAAGGAAAGCCCTAAAAAAACCAGTACGAAGCCAGGTATAAATTAAGAAGTTTAAGGTAAAAAAATTGGGTGCTCAGGTCGATTTTTATATTCTAGAAGAAAAAACAGCGCAGGAAGTGGCGCTGTTTACCTCTAAACTCACACAAAAAGCATTTGATCAGGATCTACTGACGATTATTTTAGCGGAAGATTCTTTGTTAACGTGTGTGAGTCAGTCACTATGGGCCTCTCATAGTGACCGATTTTTACCTCATGAACGTATTATGCCTTTTGATCATCCAGCATCACTCAGCTGTCCGCCGCTGATTCGCTTAAGCACACAATTAACGTCATTATTACAGCCTGATCACGATGCAGCCCTGCTCATTAACTTTCTTCATAATGAAAATGCGCCAAATTTAACGCAAATAGCATCATTTGCGCGCATTGCAGAGATTGTCATTGCAACAGAAAAAAATAAAATTGCCGCAAGGCATCGCTATCGT
>CAMAPQ010000042.1 GCA_945860125.1 Klebsiella pneumoniae | reverse complement strand
TGTCTCTATGGGCAAAACAGTTACAAGCTTGAGCATTACATCAAAAGTCGTTAAAGATTTTCAAGAATATAAAAGAGAAAAATAGTCTTTTTATTTTTTAAAAATTTTCTTTTTATCGTTCATTTTTTCACAAGGATGTGTACCTCCCCACCTACTTCTCTCTTAGCATCTCTAATTATCTAACATCTCAATTATCAATTGTAATCGACCTGAACACCCGCTCCGTTCATCCTGTGAGCCTGTTGAAGGGTTTTAATTATATCCGTCATTCCCGCGAAGGCGCATAAGCGCTAACATAAAATAAATCCGATGCAAATGAGACGGCATCCGTCATTCCCGCGAAGGCGGGAATCCAGAAAATCTCTTGTACTTATGTCAATCATTCGAGACAAAGCCCAAAGAAGATATTAAACAGCCTTCATTTTTGACACTTAAAAAACTGGATTCCCGCCTTCGCGGGAATGACGGATACTGGCGCACATACGCCCCAACAAGCAGAACCGGCGAGCGCTATTTATGTTAGCGCTTATGCGCCTTCGCGGGAATGACGAAAAAACACAATATTTTTAGCATCATGGAGTGATTTTTTTGCAAATCAATCATGGGGCGTGATCTTTTACGTTTTAGTCTTAGCTTTAGTTTCCTCAATTAAAATATGACGACACTTTAGCGCGCATAGTCTTTTGCTATTAATTTTTAATCGGTGGCTTAGAAGCATTCACTAAAGAAGGCGGTGGAAACGCCATGACATTAGAACCTTTTCCATCGCTAATTTTTGGCACCCCCTCATGCTCTACCTCATCAATGCGAATAATCGCATGCAAAGGAATATAACTTCGTTTTACGCCATTAAATTCATTTTTCAATTTTTCTTCACTAGGATCAACTAATAACTGGGCGCGATTGCCAAAAATATATTGATCTAACTCAACAAACCCTAAAAACTCACTGGGAAAAACATTATGGGCATACACTTCGTATACTTGTGTTTGATTCCAAAAAATGACGCGATATATGTGCTTGGTATCGTTACTCATCACAGTGCCACTCCTTCCATCACAACATCTCCTCAAAAATAAAATAAAACAGGCGAAAAAACTTACAAAACCCTTTGGACATCATGGAAACATTTGGTACATTAATCACCTAGCATTTCTAGGAAGTTTAGAAGGTTCCAAACCATTTTATGCAGGGAGTTTTAGCATGTCGGCTCGTTACACATATCACTCTTGTAACACAGTAAATCCAAGTAACACAGTAAATCCAAGTAACACAGTAAATCCAAGCCTCTCTTATAATAAAAGGCACTCAGTTCTTCTTGGTAAGCCAGAGGCACCTCTTGGCAAGCTAATCGCGCCAAAGAAACACTCTACTGTTTTATCATGGTTGCAATCATGCGTACTCTCCATAATAACACTTACCTTTTCAGCCACCTCACTAGCAGCATGGCAGCTAGACATGACTCAAGGGGTAACGGAAATAAGTGGTGAAGTGTATCAACTTCATCAACTCATGTTCAAATGGTGCGTTGCAATTGCGGTTGTTGTGTTTAGCATCATGCTGTGGTCTGTCGTGCATCATCGAAAGTCAAAAGGTCACCAAGCAGCTCATTTTCATGAGAATACAACGGTCGAGATCATATGGACAGTTATTCCCTTTGTCATTCTTATTTTAATGGCAATTCCTGCAACAAGGGTACTCATTGAAATGAATGATACTTCTTCCTCTGCTGTAACGGTAAAAATCACCGGGTCGCAGTGGAAATGGAATTATGAATACATTGAGTATGATAAAAATAAAAATCTAAAATTAAAATATTATAGCGTTCTTTCTACACCCAGAAGCCAGATAGAAACACCTGTTTTTTCAGCCGGTCTTCTCCCCAGCGGTCTTGCTAACTATTCAGGCGAACGCAAACTGCCGAATAAAGATCAAAACTATCTTTTAGATGTTGATAAACCCCTTGTTATTCCAACCGGTAAAAAAGTACGTTTTCTGATCACCTCAGATGATGTGATCCATGCTTGGTGGGTGCCTGCTTTTGGCATAAAAAGAGATGCTATTCCTGGTTTTATTAATGAATTATGGACGCTTGTGCCTGAGGGTAAAGAAGGGATTTATCGCGGACAATGCGCAGAACTGTGCGGAAAAGATCACGGCTTTATGCCCATTGTTGTTGAAGCAAAAGATAATAATAGCTTCAAACAGTGGTTAGCTGATGAGCAGCTTGCACAGCAAAAAGCAGATGAACAAGCTGAGTTAGCAGGCGATAAAACCTATACCAAAGAACAGTTAATGGCTTTGGGTGAAAAAGAATATTTGGCACGCTGCGCAGCTTGCCATCAACCAACAGGAGAAGGCTTACCACCAACCTTCCCTGCACTTAAAGGCTCAAAAGTCGCAATGGGACCTGCCTCAGACCATATTGCAATCGTACAAAACGGCAAGAATGCCATGCCTGCCTTCAAGGGTATTTTACCGCCTAATGTTATGGCTGCGATCATCACGTATGAGCGTAATGCCTGGGGTAACAATGTAGGCGATATCGTGCAACCTAAGGATGTTAAATAAGGATCTTCGTATGAAGGCAGTTAAAAAAAGGAGAGAGATATAAATGAGCGATCACAGTCACACTGATCATGCACACCTTGATCACAGCCATCAGGAGCATAGCCAACCTCCAGCAGGCTTTAAAAGATGGCTTTTTACCACAAATCATAAAGATATTGGCACGATGTATCTTATCTTTAGTTTTGCCATGTTTTTAACAGGCGGCTTAATGGCAATGGCTATTAGGGCAGAACTGATGTTTCCCGGGCTCCAGCTTTTGGATCCCAATTTTTTCAACCAAATGACAACCGTACACGGTTTAATCATGGTATTTGGTGCGGTCATGCCGGCTTTTGTCGGCCTTGCTAACTGGTTAATTCCAATGATGATTGGCGCACCAGATATGGCTTTACCTAGAATGAATAACTGGAGCTTTTGGATTCTACCTTTTGCTTTTTCTATTCTTATCTTCTCAGTGATTCAATCACTCTTTGGTGGAGACAGTGCGCCTAATTTTGGATGGACATTCTATGCTCCGCTATCAACTAAATATGGCCCACCTAGCACGGATTTTTTCATCTTCTCTGTGCATTTAATGGGTATTTCTTCCATCATGGGCGCGATCAACGTTATTGTTACGATTGTTAATATGCGCGCACCAACGATGTCATACATGAAAATGCCGCTTTTTGTATGGACGTGGTTAATCACAGCGTTTCTTTTGATTGCCGTGATGCCAGTTCTTGCAGGTGTTGTAACGATGATGTTGATGGACAGACATTTTGGTACTAGCTTTTTTGATGCAGCAGGTGGCGGTGATCCCGTATTATTCCAGCATGTATTTTGGTTCTTTGGTCATCCAGAAGTGTACATTATGATTTTGCCCTCTTTTGGCATTGTCTCTGCAATTATTCCTACTTTTGCCCGTAAGCCACTCTTTGGTTATGCGTCAATGGTCTATGCAACGAGCTCTATTGCTTTTCTTTCTTTTGTTGTCTGGGCTCACCATATGTTTACAGTAGGCCTACCATTGGCAGGCAATCTCATCTTTATGTATATGACAATGCTCATTGCAGTACCTACCGGTGTAAAAGTATTCAACTGGGTTGCGACAATGTGGAAAGGCTCAATGACCTTTGAAGTGCCTATGTTATTTTCAATTGCTTTTGTGGTGCTCTTTACCATTGGCGGTTTATCAGGTTTGATGCTTGCCATTACCCCTGCGGATCAACAATATCAAGATACCTATTTTGTTGTTGCTCACTTTCACTATGTGTTAGTAAGCGGTGCAATCTTTGGCATTATGGCGGGCGTATATTATTGGCTGCCTAAATGGACTGGCGTCATGTTTAATGAAAAACTAGCTAAACTTCACTTCTGGAATAGCTTAATTTCCGTCAACCTGCTTTTCTTTCCGATGCATTTTGTAGGATTAGCTGGCATGCCGCGAAGAGTTCCAGACTACTCTGTGCAGTTTGCCGACTTTAACTTCATTGTAAGTTTAGGCGGTTTTTGGTTTGGGTTAAGCCAACTGATTCTTCTTGCTGTTGTGTGGAAAGCCTGCATTAAAAAGCAAGGTGAGAAAGCAACAGGACAAGTTTGGGAAGGCGCTAAAGGGCTTGAATGGACCATCCCCTCACCAGCCCCTTACCACACCTTTGAAACGCCTCCTATCGTCAAATAAGCCCGTCATTAAACTCTTAAATAAGAGCACTCAACATGGAAGATACGCCCTCTCTTGTATTGGCACTGAACACTAAAAAATGGACCCCCGTTATGAGAGGGGTCACTCTTTTGGTGTCCGTTGTTTTATTGATGTTTGTGTTTGCACTGTTTGTTATGCCACCTTTTTATGATGCTTTTTGCAGACTAACGGGGTTAAACGGTAAAGTCACGCAATCTAAAACTGAGCCTGCTCAGCTGCAACCTGCCCAGCCACAAGATGCAAAACAGATACAAATTGCGCAGAAAAATGACAGCCCTTCTGTCGCAATAACTCAACCTATTTCTGTGCAGTTTATTACTGATATTGATAAAAATATTGATTGGCAGTTTGAGCCGGTTGTTCGCAGTATGGAAGCAGTGCGAGGCGAAAAATACACCGCTCATTTTAAAGTGACCAATAATACAGATCAAGATATGGTCGGCAGAGCGATTCCCTCTGTTACACCTTCTGCGCTGGCTCAATACTTAAATAAAATAGAGTGTTTTTGCTTTCAAGCTCAACCGCTTAAGGCACACGAAACAAAACAAATGACTTTGGTCTTTTATCTTGATCAAAAAATGCCAAAAGAATATGAAGCAATTACACTCGCTTATAAGCTTTATTTAGCTAAAGAAAAAACAAGCCTTTAAATCTAACCGTGTACTAAGGAGAAGACACATGGGTCATCATCACACAAATACACATCAACATAATCTCCAAAAATATCATGTGCCACACCACAGCATCTGGCCGATTGTCGGCAGCATTGGTTTATTTATTACCGCTCTTGGCGCTGCTAATTTTATTCAACAATCAACTGGCGTTGTTAATAATCAGGGTAGTTGGGGCTGGCTAATGCTGCTTGCTGGTCTTGGTATTCTCGTTTATATGATGTTTGGCTGGTTTGGCGATACGGTACATGAAAGTTTGGCAGGAATGAATAATCATCAACTCGATATCTCTTATCGTATGGGTATGAAATGGTTTATTTTTTCTGAAGTGATGTTTTTCGGTGCTTTTTTTGGTGCATTATTTTATACCCGCCTGCTCGCAATTCCTTGGCTGTCAGGTGCTGGTAGTGAAGGTATGACGCATGAGATTCTGTGGCCAGATTTTCAAGCAATGTGGCCGCTGGTTAAAACACCTGATGGTCGCGAACTAGAAGCCATGTCACCTTGGGGGTTACCGCTTTTAAATACGGTGCTGTTAATTTCAAGCAGCGCTTTTTTAACCGTTGCTCATCATGCCCTTCTTGAAAATAAAAGAGGCAAAATCATTACCAACTTAGGCATCGCTTTAGTGCTTGGCTTTACTTTTATGTACGTACAAGCACTAGAGTATTACCATGCCTATATGCATATGGGGCTCACCTTAAAAGCAGGTATTTATGGCACCACTTTTTTTATGCTAACAGGCTTTCATGGTTTACATGTCACAATAGGCGCTACCATGTTACTGATCATGTGGATTCGTTGCTTAAGAGGACATTTTACGCCTAAAAATCACTTTGCCTTTGAAGCTGCTGCTTGGTATTGGCATTTTGTAGATGTTGTTTGGATATTTTTGTTCTTTGTCGTGTATTGGCTATAAATTAAAATAAAAGATCGCACTACACACCCCATTCGCTCCGGCACGAATGGGGTGCTACTACTAATTCTTATCTAACGCCACTTCTTATCTAACGCAATTGTTTTTAATTTATCAGTCGCATCAGCAACAGCGGCAACCAGCGCTTTGGTATTTCGCTCACGGAAAGGCGCATAGTCTTTGTCTGGCTCTTGTTGTGCAACGGCAATCGTCTCTTCATCTAATGTTGCCGCCCCCACACCCACCACTTCAAGCTTTTTATTCTCGTGCGTTATTATTTCAAATTTTAACAATACCACCTGCGTATTATCTATATGACATCTTGAGAGAGAGGCCCCCCAACATAAGCCTAAATCTGCAACGTTATAAGCAATTAATAACGCTTCATCTTTTTTGGTTAACTTAGGATTACGAAACGCGATCGTTAAATTAGCATGCCAAGTCGGTGCGACACCATTAGGGGGTAACAGTTTCGCCACTACTCTTTGAGAAAGCAAGTTTAGTGAAGTTTGTACTTTCTCCTTAAAACGCTCACGATTTAAAGTATTTTGTAATGTAACTTGGTCAATCACAATGCGAGGAAATTCAGCATGTCTTACAGGATTTTGCTGCTCAACATAAGAGACGATTCTTCTAGAAATATCAGCCTCATTACCACTTAACCAATTTACATCAATTGTTTCAGAAAGCTCAGTTTGACCAATATTACTTAAGTCTTTATTACCCTCTATGGCGGTAGTGCAGCCTGTTAATAATAAAAATATAGCTAAAACATACCAACCTTTTTTTGTTACCGCCATTAAATCCTCCCACAATGCTCTTAGTTTAAAAATAGACTTAGTTTAAAAATAGACTTAGTCTAAAGCTGTAACGCTATCAATCCCATGCGCTGCTAAATTTTTAATAAATTGAGCTCCTATTAAAGAACCTTTTTTATAAAAAACAGGGGGATGCTTATAATCACTTTTCACCGTTATCCATTCACCTTTATTATGCCTATATTCAAGCTGAAGACTATCAGCACTGTTACGCCAAGGGCTAACCCATGTTCCTTTGGGCAAATAAACATGATGACCTTTTTCAAAGTCTTGCTGATTAAAAACAGGGGCAACCATTATCTCATCACCCAGCATAAATTGGTCTTCAAGGTTCGCAATGACTGAATCATGGGGATAATGTAACACAGGGTGGCGGGTAATAGGACGCCCAAAAGACTGAGCCTCATGCTCTAATTTTTGCCGATAAAATGCAAGAGACTCATATACTTTTGCAAAATGATCAAACATATCGTAACAGCGTTCGTTACTATAAAACTGCGCATTAATTTCCGGCTTTAAACCCTCATGCGTACGAAAAACACAGGTAAAGGCATTCATTGCCATCCATCTAAATAATAAATCTTCTGTACGCACCCAGCCTAAACGCGTAAAAGGCAATACGAGCGTTGTGTAACCACCTATATCACTATGATTATGCTTAAAACCCGAAAAACCAGAACCATTCATGGCTCTTAAAGCTGCTTTCATTCCATCAAACTCATCATCGGTATGATTTTGATCTCCCGTCCACAATAACGGCACAGATTCAGGCGAGCGCGTAAAACCTGAACGCGCAAAAAAAGTAATTTCGTTTTCTTTGCCTGCTTCACGAATTGCTTCTAAATTTAGCTTTGTCCACTCTTCAGGGTAACGATTATGAAATGATTTTGCTTCTCCACTGTATAATAGGGCATCCAAAGGTAAGCCCTCACCAAAATCAGCCATCCAACCACTAAAACCTTTATCGATCATTTGTGTTTTAATAATTTCCTTCATCCACGTTCTTGCATGAGGATTAGAAAGATCGAGCAAATAGGAAGAAAAAGTCGTAATTTCCAGAGGATAAAGATCGCCATTTTCTTTTCTAACCAAGTATCCATACGCTTTTGCTTCACTAAATAGATCTCTTTCCACATTCTCTTTTTTATTAACCTTTACAAGATAAGGATTGATATAACCCATCAAGCGAATTTTTTTACTGCGACAGGTTTTAACTAATTCATCCCAATGAGGATAGTGTGTTTCATCTAATTCCCAATTCCACCATAATTGCTCGCCAATTAAATTTTTCCTTTTTCCAACCCAATCCTGCAACCATAACGCAGCAATCGGCGTTTTTCTTTTTTCTAACGCGTTTAATACTTCTAGCACGCGCGAAGTACCGCCCTGCATACCAACAACAGCACCTTTATTTAGCCAATCTGGTACTTTAGGGGGATGATTAAAAGACTGTGCGCGCGCCTCGATAGCTTCCATAACACTATTTTTATGAATAAGCGTTATATCAAACTGCTCGCTAAAAATACGTAAAGTATTTGAATCTTTTTCCTTAAAGTTAAAAACGGCATACTCCGCATTTTTAACCTCAAAAGATAAACCCTCATGCGTAATATACTGAGGAATAGAAACATACGTGGTATAAGGCGTGCCGCCTGCACCTGCCAGAAAATTCATAATAGGTGTAATGTAGGGATGCCCACTGCCTATACCTTGCTCTTGTACTAGAATAGGAACTTCATGCCCCTTTTGATTAAGATAGGTATATTGTTCACCTAGGCCATAAATTTTTTCATCTTCAGAAGAAGCATAAATAAAATGAATAAAATTAGCACCGCGCAAAACACGGCAACTAATATTAATTTTATCTTTTTCACCAAAAGACAAACTCAACTCATAAGGAATAATGATTTCTTGCCCATGAATATCTGTTTTACCTTTTATATCTCGTAAAATAGTGCCCGTTATGGTAACGGTATTTCCCACCTGTACTATCGCGTGAATACGCTGATCTAAAGTATGCCGCACGGTGTTCTCTAAAACATGAAAAGAAGCATGGTTTTCTTTAATACAATTCTCATGAAAACCAGCCTGAAGAAAAGCCTTACCTGGCACAGAAGAAAATATGCAATCTCCCGTTTTTAAATCACTAATAGACAATACATTTTTTCCCTGCTCATTTTCACCAATATAAAGCTTGCTATTGCCACTTACAAAAAGGTAATTAGCGCATGAAATTTTAAGCGTGCTTTCAGTCGCAACACACTTTTTCGGTAGCGCAATCAACGCTGATAATAAAGAGCCTAAGTTATTTAATACACCTAATACACCCATTAAATCACACGTTCTTACTTTATGAAAAAGGCTCGTATGTTTTGGGAGAATAATCGGCTCGCATCGATTTAAATCAACGCGAGAAGAGATCCGTCTCTCTGCTACATTAGGAGTTTGCGCCTCATGACAGTGATAAAAACGCGAAAAATAAGCAGAGGCTGCTATTAACATAGGAATGATTCCTTTCATCCAACATTATTATTTTATTAGAACTTACGCAAAATCGCCCAGCTTTGTTTCCTGACTCGCCGTACAGCGTGTACTGTCTTCGTCAGGACGCCTTGCTGGAACAATTCTGCGTAAGTCCTATTTATATAGCTTACTGTTCCCAGCCCGCTAATTCTTGCTCGCTCGGCAAACCTAAGATATTTAACGCATAACGAAGCCGCGCCAACGTTAGATCAGAGCCAATGACTGCCATACTATCCATGACAGGCGCAGATGAAGATTGACCACTAATTGCAATAAAAAAGGGCGCGATAAAATCCTTAAATTTAAAACCAAGTGTTTTAGAAAGTGCAGATAATGTTTGATAAATCGCTTCTTTATTCCACTCGCCTTGTTTTTCAAGCTGAGCAATACTCTGATGTAAAATGCGACGAATTGCCTCTTGATCAAGCTTTAAAGATGCAAACAGCTCAGCCTGTAAAGCAGGCACCCCTATAAAAAATAAATGCGTCATTGCCGCTAAATCGCTCAATAAAACGACTCTCTCTTTAATGTGGGGAATAATCGAATATAGGTAGTCTTTATTTAAAGCCCATTCCACTACTTTTTCAGCAAACTGTTCATGATTTAAATTTTCACGAATCCATAAACCGTTTAACCATTTTAATTTCTCAACATCAAAAACAGGTCCACCAAGCGATACGCGCTTTAAATCAAAATGCGCAATCATCTCTTCTAATGAAAATTTTTCGCGATCATCAGGCATTGACCAACCCATTCGCCCTAAATAATTCAATAATGCTTCTGCTAAATAACCCATTCTTTGATAATACAAAATACTCGTAGGATTCTTTCTTTTGCTTAACTTGCTTTTATCTATATTTCTAAGTAAAGGCAAATGGCAAAAAGTGGGAATCAACCAATCAAAATACTGATATAACAAAATATGTTTAGGCGTAGAATTAATCCACTCCTCACCGCGAATAACATGGGTAATTTCCATCAAATGATCGTCAACGACATTTGCTAAATGATACGTGGGCATGCCATCCGCTTTTAATAAAACCTGCATATCAACTTGTTCCCAAGGAATCTCAACCGTACCACGAAGCTCATCATTAAGTATGCAAACTCCCTCCATCGGCACTTTCATGCGAATAACATAAGGCATACCTTGGGCTTTATTTTTTTCAATTTCCTCACAAGAAAGCTCAGGGTTTTCTATTTTAAAACCTGCTGGTAATCCAAGCGCCATACGCGCTTCACGTAATTTCTCCAATGCTTCTGGTGTTCTAAAACAATAAAAAGCATGCCCTTTTTCTACTAATTTTTCCGCATAATCTTTGTAAATTTCTTTTCGATCACTCTGGCGATAAGGCGCATGCGGGCCGCCCACATCAGGCCCTTCAACCCACGTTAAACCCAACCATTTCAGGCTATCTAAAATTTTCTTTTCTGAAGCAGCACTTGAACGTACCTGATCAGTATCTTCAATTCTCAAAATAAACTCACCACCATGCTGCTGCGCAAAACAATAATTAAAAAGCGCAACATAAGCGGTGCCCACATGGGGATCACCCGTTGGTGAAGGGGCAATACGTGTGCGTACTTTCATATTTTTTTCTCCTATATTTTTTAGATAGCGGCTAATAAAAAGGTTAATTTATTGCCGCAGAATGAATCATGATAAATAACAGATAATCATGAAAATTAGGGTTAACCATGATAAATCAGATCCACTTGTTCGACTTCAACAGAAGTACGTAATGTATTGAGCAAAGTATCACTAGGATTTATGCGCCAATCTTTACCTAGATAAAATTGAACCGTTGCCTCTTTTGTCTCATAAGCGATTTTAACGTGACAATTACCACCTCGAGAAGCAATAAAAAGCGTCTCTAATGTGCTAATTGTCTCTTTTTTCATGCGATCCTGCCTCAGTTTAACAACAAGATATTTAGCCTGTTTATGACGCAACTCTTCCAAGGAATACATATTTCTTGCAAGCATTTTATATTGCTCAGTAAACGCATCACGTGACACGTTACCTTCAACAATCAATATTGTATCTTTCTGAATTTTATCCTGAAATTTTGCATATAAATCAGCAAAAAATGATACTTCAATGCGCCCGGTTGGATCATCCAAACTTACAAAGGCCATTTTCTCGCCTTTTTTATTTCTCATTGTACGAATAGCAGAAACATAACCTGCTAAAGTCATTTGTTCGTTTCGTTCTGTCGGTTTTGCTTCTTTAATCTGATATTTCACGCATTGCTTTATTTCTTGAAGATACTCAAATAAAGGATGACCTGTTAAAAATAACCCTAAAGTATCTTGCTCAAATTTAAGCCTATCTTTTTCGCTCCACTTAGGCACTGCAATCCATTCACGAGGAACCGTAATATTATGAAAACTAAATAAATCCATTGTTTTTTTAGTGCGATTTTCAAGCTGTTGCTCACCTGCTTTAATTGCATTAGGAAGATTCGCCATTAAATTTGCGCGATCCAACCCTAAACAATCCATCCCTCCACCTTTAATTAAAGCTTCAAAGCAGCGTTTATTTAACTTTCTAATATCAACTTTCAAACAAAAATCATAAAGATCAGAAAATTCTCCTGAGCGTTTTCTAGTAGCCGTAATCGCTTCAATAGGGCCCTCACCAACGCCTTTTATCGCCCCTAAACCATATACAATCGTATGCTCATTTATAGCAATAAATTTAAACTCAGATAAATTTACTGAAGGCGGAATCATTTTAAGCTGCATTCTTTGGCATTCTTCAATTAAACCTACCATCTTATCGGTATTATGAATATCAGCCGATAAAACACTTGCCATAAAAGCACTAGGGTAATGCGTTTTTAACCACGCCGTTTGGTAAGAAACCAAAGCATAGGCAGCAGAGTGCGATTTATTAAATCCATAACCTGCAAACTTTTCCATTAAATCAAAAATAGGTCCAGAAATATCTGTATTAATGCCTTGTGCGCTCGCACCACTCACAAAAATCTCACGCTGTTTTGCCATTTCCTCCGGCTTTTTCTTACCCATTGCACGCCTTAACATATCCGCGCCACCTAGCGTATACCCTGCTAACACCTGCGCAATTTGCATAACCTGTTCTTGATATAAAATAACGCCATAAGTTTTCGATAAAATAGGCTCAAGATCAGGGTGAGGATAATCAACCTGAGCACGACCATGCTTACGATTAATAAAATCATCTACCATGCCAGATTGAAGCGGGCCCGGTCTAAAAAGCGCCACAAGCGCAATAATATCTTCAAAACAATTTGGTTTAAGCCTGCGAATTAATTCCTTCATTCCTCTTGATTCAAGCTGAAAAATAGCAGTTGTTTCAGCACGCTGCAGCAGCTCAAAAACTTCTTCATCCACTAAAGGAATGTGCTCAATATTAAGCAATGGTTTATTTTCTAATTTTTGCGTTTCATGAATTCTTTTCACGGCCCAATCAATAATGGTGAGCGTTCTTAAACCCAAAAAATCAAACTTAACTAAACCAACTGATTCAACATCATCTTTATCAAACTGTGTGACAAGATTATCGCCGTGCTCATCACAATAAAGAGGCGCAAAATCAGTAAGCTTTGAAGGGGCAATAACAACGCCACCGGCGTGCTTACCCACGTTACGCGTTAAACCCTCAAGGTTCATTGCCATGTCCAGGACTTCACGCACCTCTTCATCTGTATCGTACTTATCCTGAAGCATTACCTCTTGCTCTAAGGCTTTTTTAAGGGTCATGCCAATTTCAAAAGGAATCATTTTGGCAATTTTATCAATGAAACCATACGGCTTACCTAATACGCGCCCGACATCGCGTACCACAGCTTTTGCTGCCATCGTACCAAATGTAATAATTTGCGATACGGCCTGCCGGCCATATCTTTGTGCAACATAGTCAATCACACGATCTCGACCTAACATGCAAAAATCGACATCAAAGTCAGGCAACGAAACTCGTTCAGGATTTAAAAAACGCTCAAAGAGAAGATCATAAGCTATTGGGTCAAGATCCGTAATTTTAAGCGCGTAAGCGACAATAGAACCCGCCCCTGAACCACGACCTGGCCCTACCGGAATATCGTTATTTTTAGCCCACTGGATAAAATCCATTACAATTAAAAAGTAACCGGCAAACCCCATCTGATTAATAATGCCAACCTCTTCCCGAAGCCGACTAAAATATTGCGCTTTTTTATTTTCAAGATCAGGTTCCTGCGCTTTAAAAATAAAGCTAAATCTTGCTTTTAACCCCTCCTCTGCCAGTAAGCTAAAATAAGACTCCAATGTATGAGCCGCAGGAATAGGATAATTAGGTAAATGATAAACGCCCAACGTTACTTCAAACGTACAACGTTTAGCAATTTCAACGGTATTTTCTAATGCGCTGGGGATATCATGAAAAAGTGTGCACATTTCTTCTTGATTACGAAAATACTGCTGATCTGTATAGGTATGCGAACGATTGGGGTTATCTAAAGTCACGCTTTCATTAATACACACCCGCACTTCATGCGCGTCAAAATCTTCTTGCTTTAAAAAGCAAACTTCATTAGTTGCCACCAGTGGAATATCATGCTCTAAAGCTAAAAGCTGCGCTTTTTCAATATAATAAGTTTCATCTTCTCGGCCAAGCCTGCTGACTTCAAGATAAAAACAATCACCAAATAATTGTCGATACGCTTGTAAGCGCTCAATAATACGGCTTTGATTCTGCTCTTTAAGAATGAGCTGGCCAATTTCTCCTTTTATGCCACAAGATAAAACAATTAATCCTGCCGATTTTTCGGCTAATTGCGCCCATGTGATAGATGGCTTCCCTTCATGTAAACCATGCAAAAATCCGTAAGAAATAAGCTGCGTTAAATTAGCATACCCCTCTTTATCTTTAACAAGCACAGATAGCCGATAAAAAACAGGGTGTTCAAGATGATCTGATTTCAACCATAAATCAGCGCCATAAATAGGCTTTACACCTTGGGCTTCTGCTGCTTTTTGAAATTTGATTAAACCAAAAAAATTACTTTCATCTGTTACCGCAATAGCCGGCATGCCACATTCTATGGCCTGTGCAATTAAGGCTTTTATTTTAATGACGCTATCAACAACAGAAAACTCTGTGTGTAATCTAAGATGAATAAAACGTGTGGTCATACTTCTTTTTCCCTAAATCCCTGCCAATCTTGACATTGCATCAAAATGGCAGGGCAAAATACGCCCGCGCGATGATAATAAGCATCCTCAAAGAAGAAGATAAACCCTTTTAAATTGCTTCATTACCCGTTTCGCCGGTACGAATACGAACAACTTGCTCAAGATTATAAACAAACACTTTTCCATCGCCTATTTTACCGGTGTGCGCTGTTTTAATAATCGTTTCCAGCGCATGCTCAAGCAAATCCTCTGATACTGCCACTTCAATTTTTACTTTGGGTAAAAAATCAACAACATACTCCGCACCACGATACAACTCAGTATGGCCTTTCTGACGACCAAACCCTTTTACTTCTGTTACGGTAATACCCTGAACACCCAGCTCAGATAAAGCTTCTCTTACATCATCCAATTTAAATGGCTTAATAACCGCTACTATCATTTTCATATTAATTCGCCCAAGAAATGTTACAGTATAAAATACGAAAGACATTTAAAAAACAAAACATAGCATAATATATTGTGTCAACTGATTCATTAATAACAATAAAAAAACGAAACAGGCGCTTCACATGACAATTCATTCAAATTCAATAAATCAGCAAATGACAAATACAATCACCTCACTAGCTTTAGCGGGTTGTTCCGCTGCCGCCATTGCAACAGCCGGCTATCTTTATACCCTGAAAGGGTCCAGCAATACACCCCCTCAAAAAAGGGCAGAAAACATACCTAGGGGAGCCTCTGCCATGAGAGATGAGCCTAATTCTAACAATAATGAACTGTTAACCCTAGAAGAGGGTTTAACTTTAATGCCGAGCGATATCAAAAGGGAAATATTAGAGCACTTACTTCCAGAACTACCTATAAAAGACGTTATTAGCATGAGCGTATATGCAATGAGCCGTAATGAGTCAAAATGGGCAAATAAAGCAATTAATCAGTTCCTCAATAAAATACCAACCCTCCCCAATATAAACCGAGAAACTTTAAAACAATTTCAAGATTATTTGAAATTTATTAAACATATTGAAGCACACCGCAAAAATATTTTTAATGTGATAAACAATATTCAAAGCCAACGCGGTGAACCAATACGCGAATGGAAAATGCTAATGGGTATTATTCCTTATCTTGCGACAGTTTATCCTGCCTGTATGGTTAAAGCGTCTTTTATTCCTCTGTTAGGTAATAATGAAAGTTGGAATCTTGAATATTCGCTTAAAAACAAAATAAAAGCAGAAAATACACAGCGTGCGCTTGATCATCAACCAGGGATTGAGCTTAACCAATTACAGTTACTATTAGTCGAACCACAATGGCAACCGCTTTTTATGACGCAAACTCAGACAGGGATACAATATCTTGTGGGCTACTCGACAAATAGCGAAGAAGGTAAAATGAATACGCTCATTCAACCTGAAATTGAGGCAGGAACTTACCTTAATTTACTTAAACAACATATTACGTATATTAATAGCATTCAACATTTTTGGAGCCCAATTACATCAACCATTGCGCGCTTTCCAGAGCGAAGCTTAAATGATATGAAAAATAACCCTTAAAAAAAATTAGGGTTTACGCAACATTGTCCTAAAGCTCAAACTCAAACCCTGCAAGCCAGTATTGATTAGAAAAACCTGATTCATGCTGGTTATGCCAAGCAATAAATAATGTTTTATCAGCGGATAATAACCTCTTAGCTTTAAGACTAAAATTTGTCGCATTATTTACCTCACCATTTACCGCATTAGCCTCCGAAGCTTTAAGCCAATAACCCACATCAACAGCTAAGACATATCGCTCATTTATTTGATGCTCTTTTAATACATTAAAGTAATACGCAGACTCATTTTCAGCACTCCAGAAAAAACTAAATTCCATTTCTTCCAAGTGCGCAACCGTAAAAAACTCGGTTGAAACAGGAAAACGCGCATTATCGATAACATCATAACGAATAAAACCTGAGTCCCAATATAAACCTAAAAAACGATAAACATAGCCAAAATATAGATCCATTTGAGGCGCCAATAAGTTGGTATTAAAAGGAAAGCCAAGCCAACTACCGGCATAAAAACGCCTTGAAAAATCATACTCAGCATTTAATGTGATAGTAGGATGCTCACCGATAACCGGCAAACCTCGTAACAGATAATTTGTTAAAAAAGCCGATTTGAAATGAATGACGTTAAGAGACTTCTTTTCTGCTTCATCAGCTGAAAAAGCAGAACAAGAAATAAGGGCAATAAAAAACAATGCAATCAGTCTCAAAAAAATCCTTTTCATTTCTTTCCTAGTGATAAATGCTATTTAAAAAAATATACCCTTCGTACTTGAAACCACGGCATTGTTGGCAGCGCTCATTCACCCCAATCACATAGTTTATCTATGCTCATGGGGTTCACGCTCTTGCCGCCTCACCGTGATTCCAATTACTTTGGGTATAAGCGACTGCATTTATTTTAGACTAATTGTCTATTTTATTATTTCTTTCAATATTATTAGGATTTACGCAAAATTGATCCAGCGAGGCGTTCTGACGAAGACAGTACTACCTGTACGGCGAGGCGGGACAACAAAGCTGGGCAGTTTTGCGTAAGTCCTAATTATGATCAAAACATATCATGAATAGGAAAAGATAAAACATGGCGAATATCATTCAACTTAAAATGAGCCATGAGTAACCGATCAACGCCCAGCGCGACACCTGAACAAGCAGGAAAATAATGTTTTTGCGCATTTAGTAGCTTTTGGAAACCGGGCATAGAAGCCATGCCATTTGCGATTAATCTTGTTTCTAATTCTTGACTATCATCTAACTCATGATAACCATTGGCTATTTCAAGGCCGTTATAAAAAAGCTCAAAGCGATCCTCCACCTGATGCGCCCCTCTTGTTTTATGCGCAGCAAGCGTTACTTGGTTACAAATAGGAAAGTCCAAGACAAATAAAGGTGCCAACAAACCAATATTTGGCTGTATACAAGATGAAAAGAGTAAGTCAAAAGCCACGCTCGGATTTTTTTTTATTTCAGCGCTCATCGTTTCACTAAGATCAAGAAATTGATGGGCTAATTGAATAAGCACAGTATCACTTAACCCATTAGAACCCACGCCGAAAGTACTATAAAAGAGTGAATCATAAGTACAATGCTCAAAATGAGTAAGGGAAAAAAGTGATGTGAGCAAACACTTTATTTCTTCAATAAGCTGTTCAACACTCAACCCTAAGCGATACCATTCCAGCAAGGTAAATTCAAGGCTATGACGTTTACCAGGCACATCATTTCTAAAGGCTTTACCTAAGTAGTAGCAATCAGTCACACCAGAAGATAATAATCTTTTCATATAAATTTCAGGTGAAGGCTGTAAAGCAAAGCTTGAAGAAGCAATCTCAACACTTAACGTATTCACAAAAGGATCAGGTGAAATAACTTCACCTAAAAGAGGTGCCTCTACTTCAAGCACCCCTCTTTCATAAAAAAAATCGCGAATAATGCGATAAACAGCCGCCCTTTGCTGAAGCATTGATAAATCGCAACAAGAGAGACTGTTCATTGAGCACTCAATAATATGCAATTATTTTACACGACTATTTTACGCGACTAGAGTAAGCAGCATTGCGTGTATCAACTTTAATGGTTTCACCTTGGGAAATAAATAAAGGCACCTGAACAACAGCGCCTGTACTCAAGCGAGCAGGCTTTGTGCCGCCAGTCACAGTATCACCACGCATACCAGGATCTGTTTCAATAATCTCTAGCTCAACAAAATTAGGCGGTGTAACAGAGATAGGTGCATTGTTCCATAACATGACCATGCAAATATCCTGCTCTTTGAGCCATTTAACAGCATCGCCGACAACAAGCGCGCCAATACTATATTGCTCAAAAGAAACGATATCCATGAAATTCCATTCATCATCCCCCGAATAAAGAAACTGCATTTCCACATCCGCAACATCTGCCGCTTCCAAAGAATCGCCTGATTTAAATGTTTTCTCCAATACACGACCTGTTTTTAAGTTGCGCAGTTTAACGCGATTAAAAGCCTGGCCCTTGCCTGGTTTAACATATTCGTTTTCCAATATAGAACAAGGATCTCTCTCAAAAATGACCTTCATTCCTTGCTTAAATTCATTGGTTGAAAAAAAAGCCATGATCCCTCTCCAAAAATGAGTAAAAAAAAGACGAAATAATGCTACATCAAAAAGGCAAAAGCGCCAAAAGCTTTTTCTTCTAGGAAGTATACAAAATTATCCCAGCCAAATTGATTGATCTCATGATTTTGCCCCTATTCAATCTTGCGCTATGCTTGACAGATAAGGCTCACAATAACGCTTAGAAAGCGGCGCCACTCTTTTGACGGAAAATGATCAAATATGGAACAAGACGAAAAATACCTTGAAATTCCAATACAAAAAGATAGTGAAACACTTTCCTTTTGTGACGCCAACATTGAAAGCTTCCATGCTTGGTTCAAAAAAAATCACTTTGGCAATTGGATTCAAACGAGTAATGGGCTTTATCATGCAATGCATGAAATTAATCGATTACCACTTAAGCTGAAAATACGCTTCGAACTGTGCGAAGCAATAAGACATTATACGCGCCGTGCCTTATACGCACTGAGCAAACTATATTTTAGCAATACCACTTTTTTATCGAACGAAGCTAAAAAAACAGCTGATCTTTATTTGGCTTTATCACAACAGCTTTCATTAGGCTATAAAATACTAATTAAACAAAAAGAAAAAAAGCTTCTTTTATCATGGGAAAAATCGACAGAGCACATACGATCAACATCCTTGCAAAGAGTTATTGCAGAGCTTTCTGAAAATTTAATGCTTTGTTATAAACTGTCTCTTGCCATTCCTAAAGGGCTATGGTTTGAAATAAACAATCTTTACTGGTACGCCATAACCAGCAGGCTCTTGCAGGAAAAAATAAGCGATCCTTTTTTTGCGCAGGATACGCACACGACCATTGAACTTACCTTTGCAAAGGTTGCAATTATTGCTTCGGCTTGCCCCTATCAACTAAGCTCCCAGCAATTAAATACCCTTTCTATTATCGCTGAATTTTTAAGCCCAAGATTAATTTTAACGGAACATTTCTCAAGCGAGTATTTTTACTTTATCCCCCTTCTCAAGGATGCTGGCCCCACGTTCTTTCAAAATGCTGCCAAAGTACCTAAAGGCTTTAATTGCCGTTTTTTTGACTTAAAAAACTTGATTAATGACTTAAAAATAATGCGCACTGTTTTACCTAAAATTCAATATGTTCATAATCAAGAAATAAGGGAAGAAACAATAGATCTTAAAACAATTAATCATTTGCTGCTTTGCTGGAATGTGCATTATAAAAATAGAAGAAGCGACCGAAAACCTTGTGATATCGCCTTAGAAATAGCCTTTAGCCTCAATACTATTAATCATTTATTACTTGGTAATCGTACTTTTGAAGAATGCGTTGAAGGTAAGTCTCGCAAAAAAACAAACACGCGCCCTACCAATTCAGGGCGTACAGGGACAAAAAGTCAATTCATGGCAATTGACACTCACACGAGCAACACAAGCACTGTGTTTAATAAGCTAAACATAGTGGAAGAAGCCCCACAAGAAGTGAGCGTTAAGTTTTTTTCAGTCCAAGCCATTAATAAAAACGAGAAAGGGATAGGGATTATTCTGAAAGAACAACATATCCAAATAAAACCAGGTGAACTGATTTACTTCAAAGTACCTCAGCAAGAAAAATTTTATCTAGGCGTGCTTAGGTGGATTAAAATAAAGGAAGATGCGTTACATGGTGGCATTGAAACCATCTCTAGCAACACCTTACCCATTGGCATTGGCGTGGGTAGAGTAAACCCTCGAATGATATCATTTGATCGCGCACTCATGAGCCTACCTGTGAAAGAAAATCATCCTTCGATCATTTATGCATTAACGCCAAAATATAAAGAAGGCCTTACCTGCACGATTAGCAATGGCGGTCAATTTAAAATGATTAAACTCTTTAAAGAAATTTTTATAGGTCTACATTTTTCAAAGTTTGAAATCAAAGAGTTAGCTGAAGAGACTACCCCCGACAAAACATGGTCCATACTTTAAGTTAACGTCTATACTTAAAATAATAAAGGAGCGATTCTTGCTCACCCCTTAAAAAAAATGAACATAAATTAAAAGATTAATAGTCATATTATGAGTAACGCCTTAAATACCATTCACTTGCTAATTACAGATCATTCTACTGAAGAAGCAGAAAGAAAAGTGAATGTACTTAGAAATAACGGCATTCCCACACGGGCTACTTTTGTTAGCTGTAAAAATGAATTGATTGAACAACTTCAAAAAAGAACGTGGGATTTATATCTTGCACCAGATCATACCGAGCAACTCGACGCAGAAGAAATCATCAACCAAATTAAAAGATTGGAAAAAGATGTTCCGCTAATTGTCCTTAAAGAATATAGCGAACTTGCTGCCATTAGAGAATTACTACAGTTAGGGGTAGAGCAGATTATTCCCCCAGCAGATGACGATATTCTCTTAAATATGAGTAAAAAAACATTAGATCATGTTTGGGCAACTCGAGAAATAAAAAAAATGAAGCTTAAGCTTCAAGAAATTGAATCTCGCTGCACATTATTATTAGAAAGCTCGCGCGATGCAATTGCGTATATTACGGATGGTATGCATATTCACGTAAATCTTACCTACGCTGAATTATTTGGTCTCAACGCAGCGGAAGAAATGACGGGGCAACCCATACTTGATCTCATTGATGCATCACATATTAGCTCTGTTAAAGAATTACTTAAAAAAATTAAAAATGGCGATATTGATAAACAAGTTTTAAAAATATTAATGCTTCACAGCCAAGAAGGACCCTTTGAAGTTGAAGCACAATTTTCGCAATCAGCTTATGATGGCGAACCGTGCTTGCAGATTATGGTTATTCGCGCACAAGCACCACAACAAAAAGAAGCGCTTGAAATACGTGAAAAACTATCCGAAATTCATAATCAAGATCTTGCTACAGGCTGTTATACGAAAAATGCTTTGATTGAAGCTACCAATACTGCAGTAGAAAAAGCACTGCAACAGGGCATAATTTCATCATTATTTTATCTATCTTTGCACCATATTCGTCAGACCCTAGAACTCATTGGCTTAACGGGGCTGGATATTATTTTAGGGGAAATTGCCTCAATAATACGGCATGAAGCGCCTAAAGATGCGTTTATCGCTATTTTATCGAATGATGCTTTTGCTGTCTTAACTCAAAAAAGTGATCTGGCTGAGTTAGATGTGCTAGGCGAAAACTTAAGTAAAAAAATCAGTGAACATCTAATTGAAATTGATACAAAAACTTATCGCATATCAACCAGTATTGGTATTGCTATTATTAATGAAAATACTCCAAGCGCAGGTATTGCTCTTAATAAAGCACTACAAACTGCTTTAGAGATAGGAAAAGATGAAAGGGGCGTTAAAGTATTTGTTTCTGAAACTAAAAAACCGCAAAATCTCACTAAAACAGCGGTAAGAGAACTTCAAAAACTCATCGATAATAATTTATTTCGCATTCTCTTTCAGCCCATTATTAGCTTGCGGGGCGCTGATCATGAGTTTTATGAAGTTTTACTACGCATGGTTAATGCGGATGGCACTGAAGTATCGCCTGGTTCTTTTTTAGCAGATGCTACACAAGCCAATACCGCTTCTATTGTTGATCGATGGGTTATCATTCAAACGATTAAAACACTTTCAGAGCATATTAAAAAAGGACATTCAACACGCGTTATTATTAATTTAACCGCGCAAAGTATTTGTGATAAATCATTCTTACCTTGGTTATTAGTTGCTTTTAATACCACTGAGATTCCTAAAAATTGCATCATATTTCAGCTGAGCGAAAATGATGTGACCACTCACTTAAAACAAGTGAAAGAATTTTTTGAGGCGCTTCGTCAGCTAAAATGCCAAAGCTCTATTTCACGTTTTGGCTGCGCTGTAGATCCAATGGAGTGTATGAAACATGCCTCTTCTAAATACGTTAAGTTAGATGGTTCATTTGCAATGGAAATAGAAAATACTGAAACACGTGAAAAGCTGACAAATTTGATTAAAGAGCTTCATACGCTAGGAAAGCAAACGATTATTCCTTTTGTTGAAAAAGCAAGTGTACTGTCTCCTGTATGGCAAACAGGCGCGTATTATATTCAAGGATATTTCCTACAACCACCCGGCCCTGCCATGAATTATGACTTCTCCAAAGAAGAGTAAAATCAGACAGAAAGCAACATGTAAAAAATCAAACATTTATACAGCTTATTTTCTAAACTCATATTCCGCATACCGGCGTTTTGAATTGCGTTTATTATTTTTTACCCTGGCATGGAAGATTTCAAATCGCTATTTTTTATTTTAAGACATCATTTTCGACGTAAGTGATCACCCCTGATAGATTGAGGCGCGAGGCTGACTAATAGGTCAGCCACACCGTTTTTAAATTGTTGCGGGACTAAATTTGGATTGCCAAGGCGGGTGGTTCAATGTTGTTTTAATTGATGCATATAATTGGTCAAAGTAACTGACCTTCTGAAGTCGGGCGGTAATAAGAAGTGACTGAGTTCTTGCAACAAAGGCCAAACCAATATCTGACTTCGTACTCAAATATTTTTTGCGCCAAATAACGAGATGTCGCAACCCTCTTTCTGCTTGATTGTTG
>CAMAPQ010000041.1 GCA_945860125.1 Klebsiella pneumoniae | reverse complement strand
GAGTGTCATAGAGAATCTCCGTGATCATAAATGGAATTAATATGAAATCAAAACAGGCGAGTGAAAGCGCAAAAATAGCAAATTTAAGTCTTTTTCTTGTAATAAAAAATAATTGCCAAGACTTAAGTGGCCACTATGCGGAATGACGGCTATATAAATAAAATGGATTAAACCAGTCTTTTCCTTTCGTTAGAGGGTGGAATATTCATTGCCTCACGATATTTTGCAACGGTACGTCTTGCTACCTCAATGTTTTGTTTTTTTAATAAATCTGAGAGAGTGCTATCACTTAATGGTTTTGCAGGGCTTTCTGATTGAATTAGTTTTTTAATCATGGAGCGAATAGCTGTAGAAGAACACTCTCCACCAGATGACGTATTTACATGGCTGGAAAAAAAGTATTTCAGTTCAAAAATGCCAAAATGGGTGTGCATATACTTATGTGTTGTAACACGCGATATGGTTGATTCGTGCATGCCAACAGCTTCAGCAATATCATGCAAAATAAGGGGTTTCATTGCTTCTACGCCATATTCAAAAAAAGCACGTTGATATTCAACAATTTTAGTTGCAACTTTTAAGAGCGTTTCATTTCTGCTTTGTAGGCTTTTGATAAACCATTTGGCTTCTTGCATTTGGTTTTTTATGAAAGTGGTATCGTTATCTTTAGTTGCACGGCGCGAAAGCTGTGCGTAGTTAGGATTCACTCTGATACGTGTTGCGATTTCAGCATTAAGCTCTATTTTCCAGCCTTCTTCATCTCTTCTAACGATTATGTCTGGCACAATGTATTGAGAGCTTGCCGCTTCAATTGTATTAGAAGGAAAAGGCTTAAGTGTTTTAATGAGTCGCATGGCTGATTTTAATTGCTCTTCACTCAGCTTAGCTTTCTTCATAAGTTGAGCAAAATCACGGTTTTCAATTAGTTTAATATGATCCGTAATCAGTTCAATCGCTTCATTGCGCAGCACTGTTGTCGGGGGTAGCTGTTTTAACTGAATCAGTAAACATTGTTGTAGGCTTTCTGCTGCAACCCCTGCTGGATCAAACTGCTGAATAAGCGAAAGTACAGCGTGTACTTCATCTGGCGTAATTAAATCATCTTCAACCAGCTCAGGCGCACCTTCTTTTGTTCGTTCTTTTTTCTCTTCATTGTTGACTGTTTGCGCAATTTCTTCGCAAGAGGTTAAAAAATAACCGCGATTATCCAGTGCTTCAATAATTGCTAGACCAATTCCTTTATCTTTAATGCTTAGTCTTGTGAGATTAAGCTGCCATATCAAATGATCATAAAGTGTGTCTTGAGCTGTGTTACGTTCTTCAAAATTTGCATCATCATCGCTATCACGGTGAGAGAGGGTGGGCGTTACAATGCTGCCGTCTTCCCATATTGTATCAACGGGTATCTCATCAGGAGGAGGTTGTGATTGATCAAAATCAACACTGCCTAATTCATCAAACCCAGTAGACTCTTCGCTGCTGCTTTCTCTACTTGTAAAATCTTCAATAAGAGATTGAATATGGCTACTTTCTTCATCTTTAAGTTGAGCAAATTCTTCATCTCGCTCTTGGTTTTCATCAACCAGCTCAAGAAGTGGGTTAGACTCCATGACCTCTTGAATCTCTTGTTGTAGCTCTAAGTTTGAGAGCTGTAATAGTTTTATTGCCTGTTGCAGTTGCGGGGTCATCGTCAACTGCTGGCTCATTCGAAGGTTAAGCGTTTGTTTCATGGTTGTAATGATATTATCTTATTTATTGGTGGAGGATATGCCGCACGCCAATAAAAGCTACACCAAAAAAGCTGCTTTTTAAAGCAAACAATGTGCCTTTTTTGGGGTATTTTAGCCGTCAGCATTAATTTTTTTAATTAACTCATGTAACACCTCTTCAGCTTTATCATTATCAATTTGACATGTCCCTGCATTTTCATGTCCACCACCACCGTATTGAAGCATTAGCTCACCAATATTCGTTTTTGATGTGCGATTAAGAATCGATTTTCCCGTAGCAAAAACAGTATTCTGTTGTTTAAGTCCCCAAATAATATGAATTGATATATTTGTTTCAGGAAAGAGTGCATAGATTTTAAAGCGGTTACCTGCAAAAATAACGTCTTCATGGCGTAAATCAAATACAACAAGGTTATTAAATGCTTTTGCGTTACGTTTAATTTGTGCATTAAAGCGTTCTTCATGATCAAAATACATCTCAGACCTTTCTTTCACGTCTGGCAAATTCATGATTTCATCAATGTTGTGATTATGGCAATAATCAATTAAATCCATCATCAGTTGGTAATTTGAAACGCGAAACTCTCTGAATCTGCCGAGTCCTGTACGTGAATCCATTAGGTAATTAAGTAATACCCAGTCTTTAGGGTGCAGAATTTCTTCATGTGAAAAATGAGCAGCATCTGCTTTATCGACAGCCAGCATCATGTCATTCCAGCGCGCTGGAAACGTTTTTAAACCGCCAAAATGGTCATACACAACGCGTGCAGCAGAAAGCGCTTCCGCATCGATAATATAATTCTGAGTTACCCCTGCATTGCGCGCTACTTCTGATGAGTGGTGATCAAAAACTAAATGAGCCCCTGCCACATAAGGTAAGTTTGTGGTGATATCTTTAGGGCCTATTTCTATTTTGCCATCCTGCATATCTTTAGGATGGACAAACTTGATCTCATCAATCATATCCAAATGCTTTAATAATACAGCACAGACTAAGCCATCAAAATCACTACGTGTAACTAAACGGAATTTGCTCATATTTTCTCTGCTTGAATCAATAAAATGGTTTTCAGTTTTAAGTATGCGTATATCCTATAAGACTAAAGATAGAACAAAGTCTCAAGAGATCAAATAAAGTAAAATAGCTTTATGCGAGGAATATGTTTTTTAAAGTGCGAATGTTTCGCCAAGATAGACTTCTCTGACTTTTTTATTTTTAAGGATATCTGCTGGTGAGCCGCTTGCGATGATAAAGCCGTCGTTTACGATATAAGCTTTTTCACAAATATTAAGTGTTTCCCTTACGTTATGATCAGTAATTAACACACCTAAGCCTCTGTTTTTAAGTTGGGTGATGATGTGTTTAATATCATTAACAGAAATGGGGTCAACCCCAGCAAAAGGCTCATCTAATAAAATAAAAGCAGGATCCATCGCTAGTGCGCGCGCAATTTCAACGCGCCTTCTTTCTCCGCCTGAAAGTGAAATGCCTAGTGAGTGACGAATATGTTCAATATGAAATTCAATCAATAAAGCTTCTAGCTTTTTTTTTCGTGCTCGCTGACTTAAATTTTTTCTGAGCTCCAAAATAGCCATAATATTTTGTTCAACGGTCAGCTTTCTAAAGACAGAAGCTTCTTGTGGAAGATAGCCGATTCCTTGCTTTGCGCGTCCGTGCATGGGTAGATGAGAGATATCTTTATCATCTATTTTAATTTCGCCTTTATCTTGGGGGATAAGACCAATAATCATATAAAAACAGGTCGTTTTTCCCGCGCCATTTGGTCCTAGCAGGCCAACGATTTCTTTAGAGGAGATTTCAATAGAGACATCTTTTACCACTTGGCGGGTTTTATAGGCTTTGGCAAGATTTTTTGCGTAAAGAGTGGGCATAATGCAGCTATTTTTGACCTTCTTTTTCAGTGTTTTCTTTGTTTTGTGGCGGAATAACAATTTTAACGCGGGACATATTTTTTCCTGTCTCGCTGCTTTGTCCTTTCGCACTTAAGAGCTGCTTTTTAATATCATATTCAATATGATTTCCCTCAAAACGATGCTGCCCTTGGGTAATATGGGCATCCATTTCTAGTATCACTTTTCCTTGAGTCGGAAAATAGTAAATATTGTTTGCCACAGCATCGATAGGGTTTGAATTGTCTTCAAAGGATTGAGTATAAGTGGCAGGATCGCCTAAGGCTTCTAGTTTTTCGATTTGATTTTTAATCGACCAAACAGTTAATTGCTGAGCAGTAATTTTCAGTGTGCCTTGAATAAGCTCAACTTTGCCTTTGTAGATAGCCATTGCTTTTTGCTCATCCAGTACCGCGCTATCTGCTTCTATTTCGATAGGTTGCGCTTGATCTGCTTCAAGCGCAGACGAAGTAAGAGGTATACCCCAAAAAATAGATAGGCTTAAGAAAGCGAAGACGCAACTACAGCTACGATAACTACAACTACGATAAATAGGGATAGATAAGCTTGCATGTCTCATGAAAAAAGTTCGTTTGGGGTTACAAGAAAAGAGTGAAGTAGAGCGTTAATCAGTCTCATTGGATTCTAACACACTAGACTGATCGAGTGCTAAATCTACTTTTCGCATAAGCCGCAATAAACTTTCTTTAGTGTTTTGACTGGTTGATATTAATTCGTCTTCTGTTTTTAATAGATCGCTGGCAAGATTAAGTCCTGCCATGAGTGCGATACGCTCAAGGCCAATTAACTTTCCTTCCGTGCGAATTTGTTTCATTTTTTGATCAAGACATTTTGCAGCTTTTTTAAGCTGCTCTTCTTCTGTAATCAAACAACTGATTTGATATTCTTTATCCAGCACTGAAATACCTACGGTACAGGTTTGTGGATCATTTATACGCTTTTGGCTGGTGTTTAATCGGCTAATATTGGGTCGATTCATGGCGCGCAACTTCCTGTCAGATAAAAAAATAAATAACTCAAAGGATAGATAGAAAATGTAGACGTTAAATACAATTACTCAAAAGATTTTAGTTTATTTAACATATGTTCTACTTTTTGTTTGGTCGTTTCACCTTGTTGAAAAAGAACTTCTTTTTCTGCCACGAGCCGTTGTTCGCTCAAATAAAGTTTTTTATTTTCTTGGCCTGAACAATTTAATTGAATAATTAAATTGTCTATTTTTTTTTCCAGTTCAAAAAAGAGCGTTTCCATGGACTAAAATCCTAAAATAAATCCTAAAATAAATAGCGCTGCAATGAATATAGAATCAGAATAAAAAATGGTCAAATTTTCGTCGTGTTTGTTTTGGTTTGAGGTTGGCATGGAACAAATGCTGATTTTTCATGACACTTAATGGCCAGTTTTTTGATGTGGCAAAATCAAGAAATAAAAGCAGCCACATAGAGAAGCGCTTGCGCATGTAACCTAGTCGGTTTCTGTCACTATTAGTGACTTACGCAAAACCGCCCAGCTTTGTTGTCGTGCTTCGTCGTACGATTTGTACTGTCTTCATCACAACGCCTTGCTGGGACAATTTTGCGTAAGCCCTAACTATGTTAATGATAAGGCGTTGTATTTGTTTAGCCTGCTAACTTTTTAAGAGAGTTCTTCGCGAGTTTTCCATAAGCTACTCAAGGCTTCCCAAGCAACTTTCCCTGCTAAATTATAGGCCTCTGGCAATAATGACCAAAGAAATTGATCACCAATTGCTGTTGGTTCTAGTTTTTTTATTTGAGGTGAAGTGAGATTAGTATTGCTTCTTTTCGTCTCAACTTTAAAATCATTCACTTTATTCATTAAGCTTACTAAAAACTGTGCGCCACGATTAAATTGAGCAATAGAAGAGGTTGCCCCAATACCGTGTTTCGCAAGAATATTAGCAAAGGCAAACATTGAATTAATAAAATATAATTCATTATGCGCATTGCCTAGCGAAATAGGGTTTGAAAACATTGAGCGTTCACTTCCCTTTGGTTGGAAAAAATGAAACACGCGATAATGGCTTGTTGTTTTAAGATAGTCAGAAATTAAAATGGTGGATGTTGGTGTTGGATTATGCGGATTAATTTGACGTATTTCAGGTTTAAGCGATTCTAATCTTGCGTCAAGAACGATCGCTGCTCGGTCTAGATTTTTATTGTTTAAAATGAGTTTTAATTTTGCATCTGACACGCAGGCCTCAAAAGCCTCTCTTGTTGTATCGGCTTTTATAATGTTTTTACTTTTCAAAAATGACAGTAAATGGTCGCGCTGTTCTGATAAGTTAGGCCAAGAAATAGCCCGTTTTAATTCAGCACAAATTACATCTTCATTTCTCTCAATAGCCGTACTTGCTGCATTGGGTGAACCTAATTTTCCACTTGTTTCATCGTCTGCTCTTAAGAGTTCTTTTAAAGCATTAAATACGGTTTTTTCTTGTCCTGTCATGATAGCGGCGACCATTTGAATCATTGCATTACGCTGGCTTTCTGATAAGACAGTTGCCGCACCAAAATCAATTAAATTATATTCGCTATCCTCATTTTCTGCTGATTTAAGGTTAAAAAGAGCATTTCCATCATGTACATCGCCCGCTAAAAATCCATCTCTAATGGCTGAGCCGAGCCAAGCTCGCACGAGCATGTTGACTGCAGTCCCGCTTTTATAAGTACCTTCTATTCTCTCGCTCAATGGTGCTGCTCTTAAGCCTTCTAACACTTTAGTAATTGATTTTCCTGCAACAAAATCTTCAATTAACATATCTTCAGAAGCATAATGAATATGGGCAACTTTTAATTTAACTTTGGCGCCCGCATCGCTCTTAAAAAATGAAAATAAATTGGGTTTTAACCAATCAGGGAGATATTTTCCTATTGGATCGGCTTTTTCTATAAAAGAAGAAATTGTTTTTAAGTGTAAAAGATTAGGTATCTCATCTGCTTCTTTTTCTAATCGGCGCGGATAGATCGTCTCCATTTCTTTGCCATTGTCATATTCTTGTTTAAAATCACATTCTTCTATAATGTTGCCCGCTAAATCTTCCAACGTTGACGTGGCGCTTGCTGATAACCCAGGAATACTTAATAAGCCTGATTTTTCATATGCCACGCGTTGCATCACATTGGGTCGGCGAAGCTTAAGAATTATTTGTTTCTCTTGAGCTATTTCATGCTCAAAAAGTGTTTCATCGTTTATTTCTTGCCGGTTTTGAGCATCAATTTTTTGCCTGCGCTCAATGATCACAGGACCGTGCTCTGCTTGAACTAACCTAAAGTTTGTCCATTCACTACTTCTGCCAGCCTCTAAGCAAGCCAGTGCGCGCGCTCTATTTTGTTGGTTAATATTGTTTAACGTATTTTCTTGTAATAACAAGACAGCATGACCTGCGTCGACATTAGCATGATTAATACAATACTTTCTTTCTGTAAGTTTGGCTGAATGTACTTGTCCTACCGTGGCGGCACTTAAATGCGTTGCTTCAAAGTCCGTTATTTCTAATTGAGTATAAATACCTTCGCCACCTACTCTAAAGTCGTCAATAGCCTTTATTTTAAGGTCATTATTCATTGTGTCCAGGCGTTGTTGGTATGCGCCTGTCGCCCATGCTTGAGATTCAGCAGGGATTTTATCTTTAGCTGTTTTTAAAGCCGCTTGCATCGCGGGATGCTTCACTTCTCCCCCAACTAATTGCAGTCCTTTTTGAAGTAATACGCCGCCGCTTACGAGTACTGCTCTAATAAGCGCTGTCATGGAGGGTGCCGTAATATTATTATTTTCATCTAGTTCAGGCGTGCCTAGCTGTAAAATTTCAACTGACATTCGGCGTTTCTCATTCAGCGGAATAGCGCCATAATATTTATCGGTCAGTATTTCAGAGATATCTTTCATCGCTTGTAAGTTAGGAAGTGAGGCGAGTAACTCATGCCTGAATTGTTGGAAAAAAGGCAGTGCGCTAGGATTAAATATGCCTAATGCGTGGTTGAATGTTGTCGCTATATGATCAGCATAATTCATCGGCATTAAATCAATTATTTGTTCAATAGCTGTCGTTAAGGTTGTTATATCTTCATTAGGTCTTGGGCTTAGGACGCCTTTAAGCAAACCGCGTAGCTCTTTATTTTCGAATAAGAAGTTTGTTTCTTTTTCAACAAGCTCTTTAAGCTCTTCAGGTAAGGCTGCTTTTTTAAGCAGCGTCGCAAAAACAGCATCAGGATATTCACTGCTAAATAAGTTGATAAAAAAAGGTATGTTTTGCTTAATAACCTTCACCATAGACTCTGTTCTATGTTCAGTTCGCTCAAGCTTTGTTTCTTCCGCTAAGCCTAGTGCTTGATCATAAATTATTCTGTCTTGCCCAACACAAGTTGGCCCAATTATTTTTCCGTCTGGTAAAATAAGATTTTGATCATCTAATAGCTGAGCACCTATTAATAACCGAGAATCTATTAAGGGGTTATTTGCTTCAGTTAATGCAATCGTAAAAGTAGGTTTTGTTAATTGATTTAGGGCATTTTGTTTTTCTTCGCCAAATAGTAAGTCTGCCTCAGATCGTGCTTGCAGATCAGCCTGTTCTTCTGGGGTTGAAGTATTTTGCGCTTTAAAAACAATGCCGCCATCTGAAGCATGAACTAAGTTTGCTGTCATACGCCAGAGCGTACTGATTTGTTCGGGTGTAACCTCAACCACCAAATGATTTGCGGCTGCTGGGCATGTAACGTCTAATGCGCCAAATAGACGTAATGCAATTTGAGTAACTTCATGCGGTTCTTTTTTAGCAACATTTTCTAAAGATTGATGCATAAAATCGATCATTTTTTGCATCAGTATTTGATTGTCCATATGGGCTTCGTTAGCGGGAAGTCCTATTTCTTTTGCCAGTATATGCGTCATGATGCGCATAATGAAAGGTGCTAGGCGTGTTAATACAGCTCTTTGAACGCTGATGCTCGTTACTTTAAAAAAGAGGTTTGCCACTTGCAAACCCGCTAAAAAAGCCCCTTCTTTAGTAAGAGAAACTATTTTTTTCCAGAATCCATTGAGTGATGAGATTTTAACTGGGACATGGTTGCGTTCAAGCTGAAGTCGTATAGCGCTCAATGCAACTTGGGCAGAAGGAAGAAAGCGTTCTTGTTTATTGCTGCTTGTTGCAATCAAGTCGACAAAGTGTTTGATCGCATTAATATGCTTATCTTCTGCAAAAAGCAGTCCGCAGTCTCCAATAGCCTGATCATAAAGATTATTTTCTTGATTTGGGTGTTCAACGGCATATTGAATTTGCTTGCTTAAAATGCCTGAAAAATCGGCGCCCAATTCAACGAAGTCCTTGTCACTTACACCCGGTAAACGATTATTCCTATTTGCCGCTCTCATATTTTGAGTGGCGGGCTCGAAGTTAGCCTGATTATTTTGTTCGGCATTAGTAGGGTCAATGCCTCCTACATGTCCTGTATCATGTTGCTGTGCATTTTCATTAGCTGCAGGTTGCGGATGTCTAAAATAAGATCTGAAGGCTTCCATAAATACTCCTTTACTGTACTGAATTCATTTTTTTATATGCATTTTTTATAGGACAATTTTGCGCAAATCCTATTTGTGCAAATTATTTCTTTCTAATTTTAAACAAAATCAAGTATAGATAAAGTGGTGGTGTTTTAAATGATTTCACATTGGTTTTTAGTGGAGGCATTGATCTTTTTATAATGCTCAGCATTTTTTACTCCTTTGAAAATCGCAGATATTCTTTTATTTTTAAATAATATTTTTCTATCCTTACCCTGGAGCAGTCTTGCTCTAAGTCGGGCTAGCTTCGGCATCATTTCATAAAGTAACTTTTCTGTCAATCAGCACGATTACCCTATAATTTACGAGTAAAAAAGTGCTTTTTTCTATATGTTTTTTTTTTGCTTCCATAGCCAGCCTGCTATCGGTACAAGAATGGCCGCCCATAACCATTGCCAGCTCTGCTTAAGGAATGAGCTTATTTTTTGGGTGACGGTTACTTCCACTGTAATTTCTTTATCAAAAGTACGAACCATTTTTAATGCTGGTTCGCCTTCAATCGTAATCATAAGTGAGAGTGTTAAATGTAAGTGTTGGCGTCCTGCTATTTTTGGTGAAACTTCCCATTTCCATTCAGTTATTGTGTTGTGTGCAATAGCTTGAGTCTCGGGTGTAATCGCAGAGATTGCAAAATTATGGCCAGATAATCGTGCTTCCATGCGATCAGAGACTTGAATGCGTGCGCTTTCTTTTTCGCCTTCTGCTTCAATCATTTTTTTTAGTGCTTGCGTTGCTGCTTCTAAATCTAAGAGCAGTTGAATCACGGCTGTGTCATTAAGATTAATCGTCACGGGTGTATTAAAAGCAATATTGCCAAATTCAAGTTTATCTAATGCTTGATCAACTGTTGCAAAAAGATTTTCTTTTTTTGATAACAAAGGCGAATATCGGCTAATTTGTTTTAAAAGATCTGATAGCGGTGTATGCCTATTTTCCGATTGAATAATGGGCCTGCTAAGATTTTGTTCGCCCCAATTTTTCTCGATAAGCTGCTTAATATTTGTCATGTTAAGTAGTGCAAATATTATGAGTATCGCAATAACGATAAAAATTATTGATAGGGTTAACGTCCTTTTATTCATCCTAGTATCCTCATTTCATCATGAAGGCAATCGCAGTGATAAATCGTTAGACTGATTTTTTCATTAAAAAATCCTTGGTTTGGCTTTGCGATCTGGTATCGGTTATCCTGTAACCCTATTTTTTAATTCCATTTTTAATTAGTTGGGGGCAAATGAAATGAATCAAGAGGAAATTGAAGAAGTAATTAACAGTCTTTCATTATCTGTTATTAGTTTTAGTGAGTTTGAAGGTTTTGCATGCGGTTGGTTAATTAGCAAAATGATTGGCCAAAACTATTGGGATGCAGCGCAATGGTTAACTGAGCTGACTGTTTCTTATGGCCCACAGGATGACAGCGAATTTCAGTTTGATTCTCGCGAAGAGCTTATTCTGTTAGCTTATTTTCAACAGGTGGTTGCCTCTATTGATGAGCGGGATTATCGATTATCTGTGGTGTTACAAAGAGAGGATGAAGATGTTTCTCTTTATTTGCGTGTGAATCAGTTAAAAGATTGGCTAAGTGGTTTTGTTTTTGGTTTGGGTGTAGCGGGTGGCGTTGCTGGGTTACGCTCAAAAGAGATTGGCGAACTAATGGAAGATCTAGGTAATTTTAGCCGTATTGAGTTAGATGAAAGCCATTTTAGCCCAGAAGAAAGTGAAACAGATGAGGCTGATTTTCTTGAGATAGAAGAATATGCAAGATTGCTCTTATTTTATTTGCTTGAAGAAATTCCTGCTACTGAATCAAAAACAGCTGAGACAACATTGCATTAATTACGCAGACCAGCTCAATCTGCTCTGTGCTTTGTTTCTCTTTCTCCTATAATTCATGTTTTTAAGTTAATAATAGGACTTACGCAAAACTGCCCAGCTTTGTTATCGCGCTTCGTCGTACGATTTGTACTGTCTCCATCGTGATGCCTTGCTGGGATAATTTTGCGTAAGTCCTAAATAGGGAATTAAGCATGATTTCTCAAGCAGAATTTAGTCGTAGGCGTCGTCTTTTAATGGATGATTTAGAAGATGATTCCATTGCTGTTTTATTTTCAGCACCGATCGTTAAGCGTAATCGCGATTCAGATTATGCCTATCGGCAGGATAGTGATTTTTATTATTTGTCAGGCTTTGCTGAGCCTGAATCTGTCATTGTTCTCATTCCTGGGCGTAATGGCGGTGAGTATGTGATGTTTTGTCGTGATAAAGACCCTGAGAAAGAAATTTGGGATGGTATTCGTTTGGGGGTTGAAGGGGTAAGTCGTGAGTTACATGTTAATGAAGCGCACTCAATAACGCAGCTAAACAGCGTGATGCCTGCTCTTTTTGAGGGAAAAAAGCATATTTATTATAGTATTGGTCGTGATGCCTCAAGTGATCAAAATATTATTGGTTGGTTGCAAGCGGTCAAAGCAAAAGTAAGGGCGGGCTCTTCAACACCTTCAGCGTTTTTTTTGCTAGATAGTCTTCTGCATGAATTACGGCTAATTAAATCTTCACAAGAAATTAAAATAATGCGCCAAGCGGCTACTATTTCAGCGCGTGCTCATGTGCGTGCTATGAAAGCATGCAGAGCAGGTTTGATGGAGTATCAGCTAGAGGCAGAAATAAGTCATGAGTTTTTATTCTCAGGTGCTTTTTCGCCCGCTTATTCCAGTATTGTCGGTGGCGGTGCCAATGCTTGTATTCTTCATTATCGGGATAACAATCAAAAACTAGAACAAGGTGATTTAGTTTTAATTGATGCAGGGGCAGAGTATCAATATTACGCAGGCGATATTACTCGTACCTTTCCGGTAAGTGGTGAATATACTTCGGCCCAAAAAGAGTTGTATCAGTTGGTGTTAAAAGCGCAAAAAGCGGCAATTAGTATGGTAAAACCAGGCGTTTCATGGAATAAACCGCATGAAAAAGCCGTGCAGGTTTTAACTGCAGGTTTAGTCAAGTTGGGGCTTTTAAAAGGGCAAACAAAAGACCTCATTAAAAGTGGCGCGTATCGTAAGTTTTATATGCATCGCACAGGGCATTGGTTGGGGATGGATGTTCATGATGTGGGCGAATACAAAATAAATGGAAAATGGCGTGTTTTTGAGCCAGGTATGGTGTTAACGGTTGAGCCGGGTTTGTATGTTGCGAAGAATCAAAGTGCTGTTAATGCGAAATGGCGTGGTATTGGTATTCGTATTGAAGATGACGTGTTAGTGACAGAAGACGGTTGTGAGGTATTAAGTAGTCTTGCGCCAAAAGAGGTAGATGAAATTGAGTCTCTTATGGCGTAGAGCAATAGCATAGAAAAATAGAGGCAAATTTAACGAATGGACGTAAATAAGTTAAAGCATGCTCAGGTTATGATTGTCGGTGGGGGCTTATCGGGCGCTTTGCTTGCTTTAGGCATGCTTAAAAAAACTGATCTTTCTATTTTATTGGTTGAGAAAGCACAGCTAAATGTTTTTGAGAAAAAGTGGGAAACTGCCCCTGGCTCATTTGATGAGCGTGCACTTGCTTTATCTTATGGCAGCATTGAGTTTTTTCAATCAATTGGAATTTGGAATGACTTAATTGAGCATGCACAGCCAATGCGTCATATTGAAGTATCAGAAAAAGGGCGTTTTGGCGTAACCCGTTTAACGGTTGAAGGGTTACCTTATGATGCACTAGGTTACGTGATTGAAATTAGTTTATTGCTAAAAGTAATTTATGCGCATTTACTAGCTGAAAAGAATAAAGCACGTCTTAACTGTTTATGGGGATGTGAGTTATCTCATGTTCAAATAGAAGCGCAAGTGGTTAAAGCGCAAACAGCGCAAGGTATTTCTATTAAGGGCGATTTGCTTATTCTTGCGGAAGGGGCTGACTCTTCTATTGCTCAGCAGTTAGGTATCACTTATGACGTTGAGACTTATCATGAGCTAGCGCTTTATGCGAATGTGGTATGGCGTCACCCTAAACTTTTTACCGCCTATGAACGATTTATTCAGGAAGAAGTACTTGCCTTTTTGCCGATGACCCATAATCGTTATAGCATGATTTGGACTTTTCCCTCTAAAGAAGGGGAGGCTATAAAAAACTTAAAAGATGAAAGCTTAATGGCGCTTATTCAAGCGCGTTTTGGTAGGCGCATGGGCGAAATGATAAAAATCGGTGCGCGGCAGTATTTCCCTTTAATTAAAAAAATAGCGACAGAACAAATTCGGCATCGTTTGGTCGTTTTGGGTAATGCTGCACATACTATTCACCCCGTAGCTGCTCAAGGTTTAAATTTAACTGTGCGTGATATTCAAGGCTTGCTGATGTATTGTCAGAATAATCAAAAAAGTGCTTATTTTGGCCATTTATCAGACATAAAATCCTATTACGATCAACGTATCAATGATCAAGTGCGTACCATTGGTGCAACATCTGCAATCAAAACATTATTTCAATCAAAACATTTTCCTTTTGTCCATTTACGTTCTTCTGGATTATTTTTATTTGATTGTTTGCCTTGGGTAAAAAAAACCTTTTCCCTGTTAGCAATGAGAGGTAGTTAATGAAGTACGATATCGTCATTGTAGGTGGCGGCATTGTTGGGTTATTTCTTGCAAATTTACTTGCTGATAAAACGTCTTGGAAGATTGCGATCATTGATCCTGAGTTTGCTCAGGATTTACATCCTTATGATCCCTTATCAGCACAGATTAAAACGCGCATTGTGAGTGCTATTAATTATCTTAATATTGAAAAAATCTCCGCTATTATTGATTGGCAGACATTGCCACAGGCTGCCGTTTCGCCTTTTAAAAAGCTTGAAGCTTGGAGTTATGATAGCGCCAACTCTACGATGTCTTTTGCTTGTGAAGAAGCAGGTTTTCCAAGGCTTGGCGATATTGTCGATAATGCTGCTCTTAAATATGCTTTATCTTGCAAGCTAAGACAAAGCAAGATTGCCTGTTTAGCGGAAGTTTATCATTCTCATTCTTATATGAGCGGAGGCGAGGGCGTTGAGATAACTTTATCTTCAGCCAATAGCTTACAAGCAACGTGTATTATCGCTTCAGATGGGGCGTTATCAAAGGTGAGAGCGGTAGCACAATTTCCAGTGTCTTATCGTGATTATCACCAAGAAGCGATTGTGTGTACGGTAAGATCTGAAAAGCCACACGAACAAACAGCCAGCCAAATTTTCCATCAAGAAGGTCCGTTAGCTTTTCTACCGCTTCATGAGGCAGGGATGACGTGCGCTACAGATGCTCAGCATCTTAGTTCCCTTGTCTGGACTGTAAGCGAAGCTTTTAGTCATGAGTTGTGTGCGATGGATGACGTTACTTTTATTCGTCATTTAGAGCAAGCTTTTGAATATAAGTTAGGTGCTTTATCTCTTTGCGATGAAAGACGTGCCTTCCCTCTTTTTATAGCCACCTCAAAAAATTATGTTAAAGACAGCATTATTTTGGTAGGAGATGCTGCTCATCACATCCACCCACTAGCAGGGCAAGGGTTAAACTTAGGTTTGGCAGATGCTGCTGCCTTAGCGCAAATGATGTTAAGCGGTATTAATACTGAGCATTTTTGTTTTGATGCAGTTGTTTTTCATCGTTATCAAAGCGCAAGGCGTGCCTATAATTTTTCCATGCTCGCCGCTGTAGAACTAATTCAGCGCACCACACGCACAAAAAGTCTTTTGCTTAAAGGTTTAATGAGCCGCGTTTTTTATTCGCTTAATGATAAGAAAGCCATAAAGAAACACATTATGGCGTTTGCTAATGGGGTTTAGATTTTCTAGGATTTGCCTTTTTGCAAAAGACTGTTGAAGAACTTTGATGCTTTATGGGCTTTTATTGAGGCTACAAATATTGTCTTATGCTGAGCGCTATTTATCAGTTTTTTAGATTGGCAACCCCTGAACCAAACCAAAAAATTTTACCTCACTTAAATAAGCAGGACGCTATAAGCGAGTTAGATGTAGCAATATTAAGCATGCACAGTGCGTTGAAAAATAGTCCTGGTAGCGTGGCATCTATGCGATCAGCTTATACAGATTCCTTGCTTTCTTCTTCAAAATACGCTTCTTCAAACCAGCACACCAATACAATAGGGTTAGAGCTAGCTGGCTCTGGTATGTTTAGTAATGTCTACGATATGAGTGACGGTAATCTAATAAAGGTATCTAAAAAAGGAGCGCAAAATAATTTTCAACAAGAAGTTTTCTTTTTTAATGAATTTTATGGTGCTGGTTCAGCAATTTTCATAAATAGTACATGTTTTAAAATGAAGAAAATTGCCGGCAAACCGCTCTCAAAAATTCCTGATCATGGCGATATTATCCCTTACGAGTGCGTAACAGATATGCTTAATCAATTAAAAGAAAAGGGCATATATCATGGTGATTTAAAACCGGAAAATGTTCTGTGGGATAATAAAAGTAAAAAATTAATGCCTATTGATTTTGGAAAATCATACCAATTAGAAAGTGGTGTTTTAGAGCAGCCCTTGTTTGGCTGGTAGTTGTCCAGCTAGATTTTTTATCCAGTGATTGGTGAGCCTAATCGAACTGTTTTATAGCTTAAACTCGGCATGGCGCTATTTTTGAATGTGATATAAAGGAAAAACTCCTCTCAGCTGAGCTTAGTAGCTGCGCTTTATTTTGTGATTGAAAGTCTCATAAGTTATTTAAGGTGAAATATGCAAAGTCTTGAATCTGATTTCATTTATTGCCCCTATTGTGGGGAGCAGATTGAAGTTCTCGTTGACTGCTCGATTTCAAGTCAGGAGTACATTGAGGATTGCAGCGTATGTTGCAGGCCAATTACTCTTTCTGTTGAGACATCTGAAGAGGGTGTTGTCAATATCCAGGGGCGCACAGAAAACGAGTAGTTCATTCATAGGACTTACGCAAAACCGCCCAGCTTTGTTACCCTGCCTCGCCGTACGACTTGTACTGTCTTCGTCAGGGCGCCTTGCTGGAACAATTTTGCGTAAGTCCTAATTCAAAGAGTTACAGCTTATTGGCTCCTTCACTCTCTAATATGTACCGCTATGAGCTATGAGCTATGAGCTGTGTCGCACAGAGCAGAGATTATTTCTGCGCTACTGTTTGGTTGTCTTGCTAAGGCCTTATGGCCGCTTAATACAGGAGATGATGATGAAGATATTGACAAAGCTTGTAGTTCTGGCTGTTGCGCTAAGCTGTACAAGCGTAATGGCCGTAGCAGAAGGCGAAGTAACACCAAAAGCTACTAATACTGAGATGAATGAAAGGGACAAGAATGATGCGACTAAGACACCTGAAGATCAACCTAATCGGAAGGAAGATCGCGAGATGTTAGCAGCTATTCGGCGCGCGGTTGTAGATGACGATACGCTTTCCACGCTTGCCCATAACGTCAAAATTATGGTGGAAAACGGGGTTGTGACGCTACGCGGTCCCGTGAAAAGTGAGGTCGAAAAAGCCCAAGTTGAGAAACTTGCCCATCAGGTCGAGGGTGTCTCAAGTATTAATAATCATTTAGATATCAAAACTAATTAAGGTTTAGGAGACTCCAATGAAAAACGCAGTTTATTGTATTGCTAAAAGTCGAACTCAGGCTGAGATGATTATGGATAATTTAAGAAAAGCTGAATTTTCCAGCAGCGATATTTCTGTCCTCTTGCCGGATATTGCTGGTACGCGTGATTTCGCTCACTAGCAGAATACCAAGCTACCTGAAGGCGCTAGTAGTGGTGGGGCTACTGGTATGGGGGTCGGTGCGATCTTGGGTTGGTTAGCTGGCATTGGTAGCTTGGCCATTCCTGGAGCTGGTCCTTTTATCGCTGCAGGCCCTATTATGGCAGCGCTGGGCGGTGCTGCTGTCGGTGGTGCCGCAGGTGGAATTATAGGTGCTTTAGTAGGTCTGGGTATTCCTGAGTACGAGGCTAAGCGCTATGACGGAAAAATCCGCGGCGGAAATGTACTGATTTCCGTGCATACGGATGATTCCGATAAAGAAGATCTCGCAAAGCAAATATACAAGCGTGCGGGAGCGGAAGATATTAAAACGACCAGTGAAGCAAGCGTCCCAGCTTAACTTTCATTGGTAGGTAATGACCCAGTCAAGCCCAAGGCAGCTGGGTCATGCTGCGGGAAATTACGCCCTGCAAAGCAAAGATGTATCGTTACTTAATGATCTATCAATTCCCAGCCTAGACGACGACAGAACCCAATTTCATCTGACGTTAATTCTGCATATTTTTTAGGTCATATGCATTAAGAGCTTCGCTCGCAAACTCTACCCGCCGTCGCAAATTTATAAGTAGGACTTACGCAAAACCGCCCAGCTTTGTTGCCCTGCTTCGTCGTACGATTTGTACTGTCTTCATCAGGGCGCCTTGCTGGAACAATTTTGCGTAAGTCCTAATAAGATATCCTTCTTAAGATAATGGCCATCTTTTTTGTGCTGAGCTGAATATATGCTGCAAATATCTTCGGTATCTTTCAAGCTATTTGTCGGTGTGCCAAGAAGGCGATTACCTCACTATGTTACCCCTCAAAAATAAGAGATGTCATCAGATGGCGTTGCACGTTACTAAAAAAAACCATTAAAAAACCCGCAGTTAAGCGGGTTCTTGGATATCTTGAGACGGTGTTGTATCGGTAAATGGTGGCTACGGGTGGACTCGAACCACCGACCCCAGCATTATGAATGCTATGCTCTAACCGGCTGAGCTACGTAGCCAATATCAACTATTTCGGGACGCAGATTCTGAAATATAACGCTCAGAGTGTCAAGCGTTTTTCTATTTACGTCAGCACTGCTTAGATTGAAACAATTTCATCATCTTTACCAGGGTAAAATCTCGCCATTATAAGCATAAAAACGCCCTGTATCAGCGGGCGTTACAGCATTAATTACTTTCAGCATATCTTCTACGGCATCATGTGCAGACCTCCCTATTTCCATGCCACGAAAAGGTTGAGAGAGTGCTGAGTTGACAGTACTAGGATGCATTGCAATTAAGGTCGTGTAAGGTTGTGTACGCTTAAGTTCAATCGAAGCTGTTTTTAAAATCATATTTAATGCAGCTTTTGAAGCGCGATAGCTATACCAACCACCGAGTTTATTATCTTCAATGCTGCCTACCTTGGCTGAGAGAAATACCATCACTGCTTTTTCTTTATCTAATAATTTGGAGAAATGACGTATCACCATAGCAGGCCCAAAAGTATTGGTTTGAAAGGTTGTCAGTATTTGATCATAATTTATATCTGCTAGCTTTTTCTCAGGCATAAAATGAGAGGAGTGTAATATGCCGACAGCATTAACAATTAAATGAAAAGGTCCTTTCTTCGCAAGCAACAACGCTTGAGCGGCGTCAGCAATGCTATTTTCTTGATCAAAATCAATAGCGGGTTGAGAATGGCGAGAGAGCAGCTCAACTGAGCTGCAGTGAGGTGTGGCGCGTAATATATCGATAAAAGCCGTGCCAATTGCGCCAGAGCCAATGACCAGTGCTTTAAAGGCGTTCGGAAATGAAGTCATGGCTATCATCAAACCCATCCTTGTAACCAAACGGATTGATCATTAAGTTCTTGCCAAAGAATAAGTTTTTTTTCGTGGTTGTAAATTGCCTCGATTTCTATCCATTGAATTTTTTCAGTGGGATCTTCTGGCAGAATAACTTTACTCACTAAAAAATGTTTTTGCTTGGCAGTGACTATTACTGACGTCCATTTTGTCAGTAATAGTTTTTTAGGGTGAAGTGGATTCATTTTTTAATCTTAATTTTGCTTGTTATTAAGTGTTGCTGGCCATGATAAGCCCTGTTAGGGCCGCTAAGATTAATATGACAATAGACATCATGCTTAGACTAAATCCAATTGCTCGGTTAGTAGGATTTTTAATATAAGCCATTAAGTAGATAACTCGGCCAATGATATAAATGGCGCCAATTGAGCCCATCCAAATCGGTGACCAATACTTTGCGGCAAGCCAAAGTGCAGGAATGAAAACGACAAGCAGTTCAAGCGTATTCATCTGAACACGATAGAATCGTTCAAATATTTCATGTCCTGTTGTGGCAGGTGCTTTAATGTCATATTTTCTACGCGCTCGTCCTACTAAGATAGTGCAGCTCAAATACTGAATCAGCGCAAGGACGATAATCAGATCAACCCAAGCCATATACTTCTCCTTCAAATTTTAAAAAAGGCATATACCCCTCGCCATTGAAAACACGGCATTGTTGGCTACACTCGCTCACCCCAATCACATAGTTTGTCTATGCTCATGGGGTTCATTCATTTGCCGCCTCCTTGGGTGATTCCAATGGCTTTGGGTATAGGATTAAATGCGTTTAGCGCTTACCTAAACGACGAAGTTCAGAAGGCTGAAAGTGCGCGTCTCCCGGTGATTTTTGGCCGAAATCAAGGGTTCTAGGTTCTTCATTATCCAAGAATTGCACATGGTATCTTTTGGCTTGGAGGTCGTAATAACTATCTAAAGCTGTCCAAGTGAGCGGTACTTCATAATAGTTTTTAAGAAACGCAATACTGACGCGCCATAATTCGCCGCGTCCGTCATATTGATCAGCTAAAGCAATAGACCAAGAATCTTCATCAATATAAAAACGACGTTTTGAGTAAATATGGCGTTGATTGCCCTTAAGGACACCTTCAACAACCCAGACGCGATGTAACTCATAACGCGTATAGTTAGGGTTAATATGTCCCGCTTTAAGTATTTGAGTATATTTCAGCGTAGGGTCATCTAATCGATAGTTATTATAAGGAATTAGCATTTCTTGTTTGCCAATTAACTTCCAATTGTATCGTTCCGGTGAACCATTAAACATATCCGTATCATCTGCGGTTCTTAAGCCTTCTGACTCGGAAATAGGGGAATCAAAAGCCAGGTTTGGTGCTCGGCGAACACGCTTTTGCCCTGCGTTATAAACCCACGCTTGGCGCGGCTCTACTTCTTGATTAAGCTTTTCATGAATGAGCGTGGCGCCACCTGCCAATCGTGCAGGGCCCTTTATTTCATTCAAGTAGTAAAATAAATTGTTGTTCAATGTTTCCGCAGTTTTTGTTTTATCGTAATACGTAAAATCGACTTCTGTAAGACCATTAATAATCACAAACTTACCGTTTGCTTGAACGGCTGTCTCCGCTGAATCTCTGACAACATATGAGCCTCGAAAACGAGTCATATGATTCCAAAGTACTTCAAGCGCATTTTGTGGAATAGGAAAAGGTATGCCGCCAATCGCATTTTCAATACCATTGCCACTTGCTGTGAGCTTGGTGGTAGTCGCATTTTTAAGTGTATTTGCTGCGACCCAATCTGGCGCTCCATGGGTGCGATGGGTTACATAAACAGGAATTGCAAAAGTTTCGGGATAGGTTTTAAGTAGGGCAATTAAGCCTGCGCTTAATTTAGATTCATATTGCGCACTATTTTTTGCATTAATGACATAAAATGGTTTTTCAGTAGGGAAAGGATCGGGATGATGAAAGCCTGTTCCTTGATAGTGTGCAGGAATTTGATTTTTTGTAATTCCACCTTCCCATGCCGGAATAGTGCCGGCTGCATTTGCTGCTTTTTCTGCGCCAAAAGGCGTTAAATTCTGCCCTAACTTTTTTGCTTCATCGACTGAAACTTGCGCAAAAGTATGAGTGTTTATCAAAGATAAAAAAATGAAAGTAGGTAAGAAGAAACTTTTTGTGTGCATCATCATGGTCATAAAAAATCTCCTTTTCATGAAGCGTGTAAAGCTTGGTATTCAGCTAGGCTAATTGAGTATTTAGCCTAGAATGAGTATTGAACGCTAACAGCAATATTATCCCTGTCACGCAAATAATAGCCTTGCTCTTTACCATAATACTGAGTGAGAGCAACCGATGTTTTAAACGTTTGCAGATAAGTAAAATCAGCGCCGATGGTATGAGCTTTCTGACCTTCTGCAAAACTACCGGAACGATAAGCATTGCCAGATACCCCCTCGCTGTAGCGCAAGAACGGACCAGCTGAGATGCCTCCCATCACATTATTTTTTGTACCAGAAAGTACCGTAGTGTAACCCCAAGCGTAATCTGTTAGATAGTCTTTTTCCGTCGCCCCTTCTATTAGCGCATAGTTACCTTCTGCGCTGCGATAGCGGTCTTTTTCAGTGAGACTTGATACGTGACTCATCCCTAATTCAACAAGCGCCATAAAGCTGTCAAGCCCAATAAAAGAAAGGGGGCCAAAGTTATGAATCATGACTAAAGAGGCGTTGGTGACTTCTTTCCGATCAAAAAGATCGAAACGTTCGCCTGCTTTGTAGTTGCCCTCAATAAGTTCTGTGCCTGGTTTAGTAGAAAAATCAAGCGTACCGCCATTTGCAACACCATTAAAAGTAGGATTGTTCGCAAGGTCAGCGGTTGATTCTTTGGTTTCAATGGCACTTAAAATATTATTTGCAAGCATGTTATCTTCATACGCTGTAAATAAAGGCATATTAGGACGATAAGCTATTTCCCCTGCGAGCGATGTTTCGCCAATCACGGTATTAAAGCTCAGGCCCATCATGCGAATATTCTCAGGGTAAACGGCTTGGTATTGCGCCGTTTCAATGTAACGTATACCGTTATAACCGCTCACGAAGTTGGTGCAGCTAAGGTTGGCTTCTGCTTGGCTGCCAGCACCTGTTGCAGGCCGATCATTAAACTGATCATCTAAAATAGGGCATAAATTACTACCTACTGTGATTGGTTCGCCCAAGAAATTATTGGCACCCAGTGTTCCTCTTAGTTTTGGTGTGAAGCTGTGATAATTAACAAAATAAAGGCCGAACTCTGTGCTATTTAATTCTTCCAAAACATAACGAAAAGCAATACCGTATTGTCCTGTTTTACTTGCTTTATCATCTTCAGTTCTAGTTGCAGCTTGCACAACATATTGATTTTCATGATATGTATCACCTAGCGCGCCATAAAAATCTTGTTTCAGAAAACCTGTGGCCGCATCAGCTGAGACGCCTAGCCCCGGCAGTAAGTTCACAATACCTTATGTTCTTTCCTCAAGTCCTTCATGAAAAGTGTCCATACCGTCCAATAATTTTTGGCTTTCATAAATGCCTTCTGCAGATAAATAATCGCCGCCTTGTCGTAGGTCTGCAATAGCACGCTTTCCACCTGCGCCTAAAATATCTGTTGTTGAATAATAAGTGCCTACTGGATCTAAGCGTGAAGGCTGCCAGTCAAAGGCATAATAGGTTTCAACGCTCAACCTATCAGTGAGGCTCACATTGAAGTAGAAAGCATTTAGGGATAACAGTGCTTCTTTTATTTCAGCGCCAGGCACGCGTAATTTTGAAAGGTCAACAGGGTTAATGGTGTTGATACCATCTCTGAAAAAGATACCTTCTCCCCAGTTAATTACTTGTTTACCAAGGCGGAAGTTCATTGAGTGTTGGCCAAAATCGACATCTGCAAAAAGATAAGCGTCTAACCACTGAAAATCACGACCTGCTGTTGATTTTGCTTCATCATTAAAATTATTTTTATTACCGTGGTTTTCATAGCCTTGGTTGTAATTATCTATTCCATCATTGGTTTGATGGGTAATATTAAAATCATTTAATGCTGAAGCACGAAAAATACTGCCGAAATTGTATAAGTTGAATTGTGCGTCAATCGTTACTTTGGCTGTATTCGCAACAGAGCCTTTATCAAAATTTTCGTTACCATCATTTTTATTAACGTTTTTTTCTTGTTGATCTTCAAGGCGATAAAGTGTTCCGTATGATAAAAAGGTATCAATATGTCCTTCTACCTCATTGCCATTTGCTTTTTTTGCATG
>CAMAPQ010000040.1 GCA_945860125.1 Klebsiella pneumoniae | reverse complement strand
TGCTTTTGCAAGATTAAAACACTTCAGAGCGGTAGCTACTCGTTACGATAAGCTGAAAAGAAATTTTATCGGAACCATGGCTCTAGCTTGCGCTTTTATATGGTTACCGATGTGATGAGAATAATTTTGAAAGTTCAACAGGCCCTAGTATATTTTTTGGAATGTTAGCAATAAAAAATTCTTGCGCCATTTCTTTATGCTGCATCGCCCCTTTGAAAAAAAGGTCATGCGCATTTAAGTGTTTTTTATCCATTGGCTAAAATATTCCCTGAATATCTTAATAATAAAGCTGGCGAAGTTTAGTAAAAGTCTGAAAAGAAAAGTAGCGCCGATAGTTCATCAAGGTAAAAATTATAAATAAAGACAATCTATACCCAAAGCCATTGGAATCACGGGGAGGCGGCAAATGAGAGAACCCCATGAGCATAGATAAACTATGTGATTGGGGTGAATGAGTGCAGCCAACAATGCCGTGTTTTCAATGGCGAAGAGTATATTTAAATGCGAATGAAATTAATGCTCTAATAATACAGGTGGTGAAACCGCTGTTTTAGGCGAATAAATATAAGGCATTATTTTCCCTTCCATTTTAAATATTTCTTTAATTTTGTCAGCAGCAAGCACGGCTCGAGGGCGTAGAATTTCAGGCCCAACCCAAACCCAAAATAACGTTACTTCATCTTCTTTTTCTTGCGTAATAAACGGACGAAATTGTTGATCTTTAAGCTGTAACCATAATTCATGGGCAAGCTCATAATTACTAAATGATTTAAGCTGTAACGCCCACGGTATCCTAATCTCACCTGAATTTTTGAGTGAATCAACAGATTGTAAAGTAAGGTCATTCTGCTGAGCCTTATCTTCTAAAGACTGCCAATAATGATCAATTTCATAATTTAATGCTTTAGCTTTATTATCATAACTATAAATAAAGGGGGCTAACTCACCCACATTAGGCTTCGCAGGAATAATTACCGGCTGTGCATTTTTTTTTGCTTGATGCTCTTCATCATTAGTTAAATAAGGAACGAAAATAATCATTAAAGACAAAAAAGCCAAGACAATCCAACCTAGCATTGAACGCTTAATCACTCATCACCCCACAATGCTGTAACAGTGGGCCAACAAGATAAAAAGAGCCAAAACAAATTAATAAACCCTCTTCTGGTAATACTTTAAGGCTGGCTTCAAGCGCCTGTTCTGGCGACGCTTCAACTTGCACAGATTGAAAATCATGAGAACTCATATAATTTTTTATATTTTCAGCACAAAGCGCGCGCGGTGTGGCTAAGTCAGCAATAACCCATTGAGTAATCATCTGTCTAAAAGGCGCTAAAATAGGGGCAAGCATTTTATCTTGCATGACACCAAAAACAGCAAACACTTTTTTATGCTGTATTAAATGCCCATATTTTTGTTGTACATAAACAGCAAGATTAAGCGCAGCCTCTTCATTATGAGCAACATCTAATAAAAGATGGTGCTTTAAATAGGTTACTTCATGAATACGACCACTCAAAAATAAGCCATTTAGTGTTTTTTCAAGTAACTCTCTTGATAAAACAATACCCAATAATGAAATAGCTTTTAAAGCCATCGCACAGGATCGCAAATTAAGTTGTGGTTTTGGCAAATGATCAAACTGCTCAAAACACCAATCACTTTCCCTTTCTGAAAAATCAAGTTGATCAAGTAAAATAAGCGATGCGTTAAGTGCTGTCGCAGTATTAATAATACTTTCAGGACAAGGAAATGCGCCACAAATAACAGGTTGATTTGCACGCAAAATACCCGCTTTTTCATAACCAATCTTTTCTAGCGAATCACCTAAATAGGCCATATGATCTAAAGCAATACTTGAAATGACAGCTACATCTGCACAGACAATATTAACAGCGTCTAATCTGCCACCCAAACCAACTTCTAGTAAAATAAAATCAAGCGCTGCCTGCTTAAAACAGTAAAGCGCGCTTAAGGTTGCAAACTCAAAATAACTAAGTGGATCATGTTTATCTGAAGCTTCAAGCACAGCTTCAAAAGATTGAGATAATAACTGGTCTGAAACAGAAACAGACTGAATGCGAACGCGCTCGTTATAACGTATGAGATGGGGTGAAGTATAAAGTCCCACCCGAAAACCTGCTAAACATAAGTAACGCTCAACGGTTCTTAAAGTAGAGCCTTTACCATTTGTTCCGCCCACCACTAATATTTTCGCTGGCGTTGAGAGCAGGTTCATTTTTTGAGCCGTGCGCTGTGCTCGATCGAGCCCAAGACGAATAGCAACTTGAGAAACAGATAAACCCTGACTTTTAAAAAAAGATTCTAGAATATCAGGCTCATGCATGCGGCTATTTTTTCCCTAAAATTTTTTCTCATTCCACAGGATAAGAAGGAATCCCCATTAATTTACTGACCAGAGCATGTAACTTATCACGCAACTGATGACGGTGAATAATCATATCGAGCATGCCGTGCTTTAATAAAAACTCAGCACGCTGAAACCCTTCTGGCAGCGTTTGTCTCACTGTTTGCTCAATAACCCGCGGGCCTGCAAAACCAATCATAGCTTTTGGCTCAGCAATATTAATATCACCTAACATCGCAAGACTCGCCGTGACACCGCCATAGACAGGATCTGTCAACATAGAGATAAAGGGAATACCTTGTTTTTTTAAGCGCGCTAAAGCGGCTGACGTTTTCGCCATTTGCATAAGAGAATACAAACCCTCTTGCATTCTTGCACCACCACTCGCAGAAAAACACACAAAAGGAATATTTTGCTCAAGCGCAATATCAACTGCTTTTGTAAAACGTGCCCCCACACTCGAACCCATCGAGCCGCCCATAAAACCAAATTCAAATGCGGCTGTGATGATCGGAATACTTTTTAATTCACCTTTAATAACAATCAACGCTTCTTTTTCATTGGTCTCTTTTTGGGCGCTAATTAATCGATCTTTATATTTTTTCGTATCACGAAATTTCAATTTATCGGTAGACTCAATCTGTGCGCCATATTCAACACGATTAATACTATCTAAAAACCAATCAAGTCTTTTCCTTGCTGAAATACGGCCGTGATAATCACATTTTGGGCATACTTCCATCGCTTTCTCAAATTCAGGACGATATAAAATCGCCTCACAAGCCAAGCATCTTTTCCACAAACCTTCCGGAATAACACTTTTTTTTAAGCTGCGATTGCGTACAGAAGGCAAAATTTTATCACGCCAAAAACTCACAACCATTCACCTTTTTTATTTTTTAAAACTTAATCATTCCTAAATAGGTCTTCTTAGGAATAATCCATCGCCTGCCTAATCTCTTGTAACCAATTAGATACCAGTTGAATAATGATTTCATTCCCTGATGATTTTTGATGCAAATCATAAATCATTTGAACTAACGTACTACCTATGACAATACCGTCAGACTCATCAGCAATTTTTTTTGCTGTTATTGCATCACGAATACCAAACCCTACGCATACAGGCAACAGCGTATGCGCTTTAATTTGCCCCACTTTATCAGCTACTTCCTGTAAGTTAACTTGACCTGATCCTGTGACACCTCTTAAAGAAACATAATAAATGTAACCTGTGGCACTGCGTGTAATATGCTCAATGCGCTGATCTGTTGTTGTTGGTGCTAATAGAAAAATCTGATCAATACCCGCCTCTTTCAGATAAGGCGCAACCTCGTGAGACTCTTCAGGCGGCAAATCAACCACCAATATCCCATCTACCCCATTTTGCGCAGATAAAGTAGCAAATTGAGCCCAACCCATTTGCTCTATAGGATTAAGATAGCCCATTAAAACAATTGGCGTATGCATATCAATTTTACGAAAATCACCAACCAGACTCAGCACTTGCCGTAACGTAACACCCTGAATTAAGGCTCGCTCACTCGCTTTTTGAATAACAGGACCATCCGCCATAGGATCTGAAAAAGGAATACCCAGCTCAATAATACTTGCCCCTGCTTTCACTGCGGCATGCATTAACTGAAGTGTAAGCTCAAGACTAATATCACCTGCTGTTATAAAAGGAATCAGCGCTTTTTTTTGCGCTTTTTTTAATGCGTCAAAACAAACTTTTATTCTAGAGGGCTTCGTATCTAACAACTGCGTTTTTAACATATTACTTGATACTCACCTTATCGATTTCAGCGACCGTTAAAATATCTTTATCACCACGACCGGATAAATTAACCACAATCATCTGATCTTTTTTCATAGTTGGCGCTAGTTTTTTTACATAAGCCAAAGCATGGCTGGTTTCCAACGCAGGCATAATTCCTTCCGTTTTAGTTAATTCACGAAAGGCTTCTAATGCTTCTGTGTCCGTTACGCTCACATAGTTTACGCGCCCCCTATCTTTCAAATAAGCATGTTCAGGGCCGACACCAGGATAATCCAAACCTGCAGAAATAGAATGCGCATCCATAATCTGCCCATTTTTATCTGTTAATAAATAAGTGCGATTACCATGCAATACACCCGGGGTACCAGCCGTGAGCGTCGCAGCATGCTTACCCGTTTCAATACCAAAACCAGCCGCTTCTACGCCATAAATTGCAACTTGCTCATGCTGTAAAAAAGGATAAAACAGACCAATTGCATTTGAACCACCGCCCACACACGCAACCAATGCATCCGGCAAAGGATGATCCATTTCAACAAGTTGACTAAGCACTTCACGACCAATCACACTTTGAAAATCACGCACAATCATGGGATAAGGATGTGGGCCTGCCGCTGTGCCAATAATATAAAATGTATTATCAACATTAGTAACCCAATCACGCATTGCCTCATTAAGTGCATCTTTTAATGTTTTTGTTCCAGAGTGAACAGGAATAACCTCAGCACCCAGTAACTTCATGCGATACACGTTTAACGCTTGACGCTCAACATCTTTTGCACCCATATAAACATGGCATTCCATACCAAAGCGTGCCGCAATCGTTGCTGTGGCAACACCATGCTGACCTGCCCCCGTTTCGGCAATAATACGACGCTTGCCTGACATTTTTGCAAGTAAAGCTTGACCTACGGTATTGTTAATTTTATGTGCGCCTGTGTGATTTAAGTCTTCCCTTTTCAAAAATATTTTTGCGCCTTTTAAATGCTCCGTCCATCTTTGTGCAAAATAAAGAGGCGTAGGCCGACCCACATAATGCTTAAGATCATGGGCCAAGATGCGCCAGAATTCAGGGTCTTTTTTTACCGCGTCATACATTACGGTTAGCTCATCTAACGCAGCCATTAGCGTTTCAGAAACAAATCGACCACCAAAACGACCAAAATGTCCGTTCTTATCTGGATATAAATCCGGATATAAAGAGAAATCGTGTTCACTAAACTTCATACACGCCTCGCAAAAACTCAATCATTAATTCACGACTTTTAATACCTTTAGAATGCTCAACACCCGTACTAACATCAACCGCATAAGGCCTCAGCATTTCGATCGCTTCTTTCACATTTTTAGGGCTCAAACCACCCGCCAATAAAATTGGTAAATCCGTTATACCTTCGTTTTCAAGTACAACCAATGCCTCTTTTAACATCTGCCAATCAAAGGCTTCACCTGTCCCGCCTGAGGCAGAACCTAAAATATTCGGCTTATACGTATCAACTAAAATTCCCCTTGCGGTGCTAAATTTTTTTAAATCCACTTGTAAGCTTTCACCGCTTTTAGCATGAATCGCTTTAATAAAAGGTAAGCCATACTGCTCACAAAAACGCAAAGATTCCTCTCCATGAAATTGTAAGGTATCTACACCTGTTTCAAAAATAACGGTTTTAACCCAACCTGGTTCAGGATCAACAAATAAAGCAACCTTGCTTACAAATACAGGTAAAGAAGCAATAATATCACGCGCTTTTTCAATACTAATAAAACGTGAACTTTGACCATAAAAAACAAAACCTAGCGCTGAGGCGCCGTAACGTACAGCAACATCAGCATCCTCTTGTCGGGTAATACCACAGATTTTAACCCGCGTGAAGGGGCGACACATGTGAAGTGGCGTATGCACAGAAGAAAGCGTTTTCGATATCACACAATGCCCTTTAACGACTAAATAGGTGAAATAAGTTCTTTACCTAAAGCAACGCGATCTTGAGCGCGCAGGGGAATATCACGAATAGCAGCTACTTTTTGCAAGCGATGTAAGAGACCCTCACCGTTACACAGCTGAATACTCAGTCCTGGCCTTGCATTAAGCTCTAAAAGCATGGGACCTTTATCACGATCAATGACAATATCCACCCCCATATAATCTAGCGGCGCAAACTCATAACACATTGCTGAAAGCTGTAAAATTTCATCCCAGTACGGCAAAGCTAAATTTTTAATACTGGTGCCTGTATCTGGATGCGCCATCATTAATTGATTTTGCATGACACCTTGAATTGTTCGGCCCGTTTTAATATCCACACCGACACCAATTGCCCCTTGATGCAAATTTGCTTTGCCGTCAGATAACTGAGTGGGCAATCTTAACATTGCCATAACAGGCACACCACGAAAAATAATAGTGCGAATATCAGGCACACCGCGATAGCTAATTTCATCAAAGAACGGATCTGTTTTAACGCGATATTCAATAATAGCCGTATCATTCAAACCGCTTAAGCTATACATACCAGATAATATATTTGAAATATGATGATCAAACTCTTCATGCTTAACTAAAGCACCAGAAGACTTGCGATACCGCCCATACATATGCGCTGTGATGACCCAGATCCCATTCCCACCACTACCACTTGCAGGCTTCAAAACAAAGTCTTCATGTTTCTCAAGAAGATGATGCAAGCCTTGAATTTGCCGCTCAATTTCAATGATGGTATAAACTTCAGGCACACGAACACCTGCCTCAATTGCGAGCTGCTTGGTAATGCGTTTGTTATCGACAAGCGGATAATATTTTCGCTTATTGTAAGGGAGAATAAAATCAGCATTTCTGCGATTCATTCCTAGCATGCCGCGCGATTTTAACGCCTGCCAGATGAACATTATTTTCCGCCTTCAATTTGTTTTATCACGGCGCGAAAACGCCATAATTCAGTGAGACGATAACCAGAATAACGGCCTATTAATAAAGTAGCGGCCAATAAAACAAGATACAGCTCAGGAAATACAAAAGTAAGATGCTCAACAATTTTAGCGGACATCGCAAGATAACTTACTGAGGCAATAAATAAGCTTCCCAAACCTTGCAAAAAAGCCCCTTTTGCGCCGCTTTCTTCCCAAACAATTGACATTCTTTCAATCGTCATTGACATCACCACAACCGGAAACAAGCTCAAAGATAAAGCACGTTCAATACCGAGCTTATGAAAAACAACGCTTGTTGCGACAACAATCATAATGACAATAATCAATACACTGGCAAGTCTTGGCACTAACAATAACTTCAGTTTTTCAAGATAAAAACGAAACATAAGGCCAATAGATACAATAAAAATAAAGAGTAAAACACCAGCAAATAGCTTGGTCTCACGAAAAGCCAAAGCGATTAAAATCGGCATAAAAGTGCCAAAAGTGTGAATACCGATCACATTACGTAAAAAGGCAATAATAAAAGCACCAATCGGCAGTAACAATAATATTCTCATCACATTCTGAGTATGTACCGGCAAGCTAAATAATGAATACTCCAGTAACGCAGAATCTTTAGCACTTGACTGCCCTTCTTGGGTTGCATGAGTGCGCTTTTCAATTAAAGATACGGTGGATTGTGCAAATTTAGCGACAGAAAAATCCACCTCAGCTAATTCACCGCCCGTCACAGTTACCAAAGGATCATCACCTATACGCCACACTAAAAAATGCTCTGGAAAACCTAAGTGCCCAGAATGGGGATTAAAGGGCAACCATTCGGAACCATTATAAACTTCCAGCCAAGGTAATAATGAACGATGTCTTGCCCCATCCTTCAACGGTAAACCATAAACGATACGCGCAGGAATTTTTGCACCTGCTAAAATTTGAATGATTTTTCTCACCCACTCGACATCATTCTGCGCATAACCTTCACGTAGTAGCGCAACATTTTCACCAAAAGGCGCTAAATTAAGCTGAATGAGTAATTCACGGGTAAAACTACTGGTATCAGCTGAATGTTGCCGAACACTTCCTAAGAGGATATCGATTGCTGCTTTTTCAGGCGGCGAATAATCAGGGGTTTTTGGTGAAGACGGCACGGGTAAAATATGCGCCTGTTTTTGGCTTAAATCAGGGACCACTTCAATACGGTAATATAAGGATTGCTCACCTTTAATACGACGTACAGCCCATACTGCTTGACGATTAACTAAGTCACTATTGGTTGCCAGGCCAAAATTTGAAGAGACAAAATCCTCATCTAAAACTTCAAAGCCAGGTGGATCCTTTGGTATATAAAAACTTACCTTCGTGGGTCCCGTTGGGGCAGAGACTTTAACAATCCCCTCAACTGTCCAAGACTCTGTTCTTTCTTTAGGTGTGAGAGGCATTCCTAGCTGGGTGACTTTATAATAAGCAATACCAAAACCTAGTAGCGCCAAAATAAGAGAGAGCACTTTAACATGTAAATTTTTCACAAAAACCAACACCTCATAAAACGACGCATCATAAAAATAAGCCTCATAAAACTAAAAATATTCAATCAAACTAATAGGACTTATCGATAACAGGTTTACCAACTAAATAAGACTCATCAGGATTAATAATACCCGCCTCGGCAATAAACTTTCGACCTAATAAAATGGGGTAATTAAATTTATGACGTGAAACCAACGTAAATTCAACACAATATTTTTTTTGAGCCAGCGTTAAAAACATTTTAATAATGGGCCTTCGGCTGCTCTTGTGCTTATGTGTTTTAATCGCCACTTCTCTTACCAATGGTCGCTCAAATTTAACCGGCTGCAACTTTTTGGTGTTTTTATTTTTTGGCCAGTAAAAAGAAAAACGCACCCACTCCTCACCATTTTTTTCAAATATTTCAATATCTTCAGCATGTAATGAAGAGGTTTTAGCACCCGTATCTAATTTTGCAATTAAACTTGCTTCAATATTTTCTAGTCTTGCATATTCACGCCATCCAAAAATCTGTTTTATTTGCGCCGCCTTTTTATCTTCTGGTTTATCTTTGGTGCTTGATGCAACAGTAGATTTAGCAACAGACGTAGGCGGCTTAGGTTCGCAACCAGACGCAATAGAAACAAAACCAATACTTGTCATAAAAATAAAAAGTAAAGAACAGGTTAGATTTCTTTTAAAACTCATTAATAATTTTAGGGGAGATTTCATCGCTTAAATATTAGCTCGTCAATGTTTGAATCACTTTTAGTAACTGCCCTTCTTGAAAGGGTTTGCCCAAATATTCATTAACGCCCAAGCCTTCGGCACGTTGCTTATGTTTTTCGCCTGTTCTAGAGGTAATCATCACGATGGGAACCTTACTTAAACGGGCAATATGACGCATCTGTGAAGCCACTTCAAATCCATCCATTCTTGGCATTTCTACATCTAGCAAAACAATATCGGGCACTTGATCATGCATAATTTGCATTGCATCGACGCCATCTTTAGCAGTCATTACCTCCATCCCTTGACGCTCAAGTAAGCGGCTTGTTACTTTACGCACCGTTACAGAATCATCAACGACCAAAACCATAATGTTTTCACGCGAAATACGCCTTTGGGTGCTTGCAACTAAACCTCTTAAATCACTTGCTCTTTGCGCTCGCAGTAAGCTCATTAATTCGAGAATTACCATAACTGAACCATCACCCATAATGGTTGCGCCTGAAATACCACTAACTGAACTTAGTTGCTTACCAACGCTTTTTAGCACCACATCACGCGCACCAATAATACCATCGACCTGAATTGCTGTGGCTTGCTCACCACCTCGCACTAAAAGAACTGGTAAAGGACGGGTTTGGCCTTCCAAATCAGGCGCTAGAATATTTTGTACAAAATGACCAAGATACAATAAGCGATATATGTTTTCATTATAATTAAGCCCTGGCGCATTAGGTTTATAAGAAGCCCTTAACTCGTTAATATTGACACGAATAACCCCTTCAATTTGTGTAATAGGGATGGCGTAAATCTCTTCACCCACCAACACCATTAACACCCGTGTAATGGATACCGTAAAGGGAAGTCGAATCGTAAATTTAGTACCCACCTCTTTTGCAGAGGTAATTTTCATCATACCATTTAACTGTTTAATCTGGTTATAAACAACATCCATACCCACACCACGACCAGAAATATGGGTTATTTTCTCAGCAGTTGAAAACCCTGGTTTAAAAATAAACTGTAGAATATCATCATCAGAATAAGGCGTTTCTTCATCAATCATCTTAAGCGAAATCGCTTTCTTTCTAACAGAGTCAATGGGAATACCTTTGCCGTCATCTGAAAGACTCACCACTATCTCGCTACCCTCACGAATAATCTGTAACGTAATACGTCCAATAGGCGATTTACCTTTGTTAAGCCGCTCCTCTTTTGTTTCTAGACCATGATCAATTGCATTACGAATCATATGCTCAAAGGGAACAGTTATTTTTTCGAGCACTGTTCGATCAAGTTCTCCTTCAGGATTCACAACATCTAACTCAACCTCTTTATTGAGCTCTTCACTCACTTGTCGAACAAGCTTTCTCAATTTTGGTGTGATGCGACTTAAAGGCGTCATTCTCACGCGTAACAAACTTTCCTGTACTTCTCGGTTCGTACGACCAAGACGCGTAATACTATATTCAGCATCGCGTGCTTTATTCAAAAGAGAATCTTTAATATCTTGAATATCACTGGCAGATTCTGTTAAACCACGTGTTAGAAAATTAAGTTGTGAATATTGATCCATTTCTAAAGGGTCAAAATCAGCATATTGTCCTGCTGCACTTTTTTCAACTTCATAGCGCGATAAAATATGCGTTTCTGTTTCTAGCTCAAGATATCTCAATTGATCCTTTAAACGATTCACCGTATAAGCCAAATCTTCTAAAATACGACTAAAATCATGCACCTCCTGCTCAACAAGCCCTCGCTGTACCGCTGTCTCACCCACAAGATTCACAAGATTTTCAAGTAGATCGTTTTGTACTCTGATGGGCTCTTTATTCTGTGATTCTTGCTCAAATAGCGCTTTCATCTGTGCATCGGTTGCACCGATATTGAGAATAACATCCTCATCTTCATCCCAATTAATAACCTCATCCGTTTCTTGAGCGTCAGCCTCTTTTGAGCGATCAGGAAAAACACCATCCATTTTAGCTTCATCTGTTTCTGTATAGCGCTTATAAATCGCTTTACTCTCATCCAAATAATGCATAACCGCTTCTCGTCTTTGACGTACTTCACTAAAAAAAGCAGGCACCATAGAACGCTGATTAACGACGATATCCTGTAAATAATCTTCAAAAGTATGACAAGCATCCGCCAAGGTAATTTGATGAGAAAGACGTGCGCCCCCTTTAAGGGTATGTAATAAGCGCTGAATACTATGATTAATTTCCACCTGATTAGGGGACCTTTGCCACTCATCAATAAAATGATCCATTGATTCAAGCAATTCATCGGCTTCATTAATAAAGATATGTAATATTTCCCAATCTATATCAGGAAAAGAGGGCTCTTTTTCAAATGTAGCAACAGGCTCTGGCAAAAGAGGTTCTTTTTTTATTTGCTCAGTCATGATTGGTTTAACTGGCATAACAGAGCTTGATACGACAGCAGCTGGGGTAGGAGGAGGCATTAATTCAGGCGCAACAATAGATGCTAATTGTGGCTCAGGCAATGTAATAATCTCAGCGCTCTGAGCAAGAGGCTGCCTTAGTGCTTCTTCTAAATTCGCCTCACGGGGCAACTGTAATAATGAGGTTAAACCAGCTGAAAAACTTTTAAGCTCATGAAATAAAGAGGATTGAATTTTAATTAAGCCCTCATTTTTTAAATGCTCAACAGCATCTTGCAAACCATCATGCGCTTTACTTAAAAGAAGCGAGGCTTTGGGAAACAAAATAGAAAAATGCGACTCTAGCTTTTCATAAATTGATTCAAGATGATGAATAAAGTTACCCAGCTGCATTAAACCTGATAAACGAGCCCCCCCTTTTAGAGTATGCAAAAGACGCAACATTTCGCTTATAAGCTCTACGGCAGCAGCAAACGGCGCATCAGAAAGCTGATGAAAGTTTTCAGTCGCTTTTTCGGTTATTTCCTGGGCTTCCTCAAGAAAAATATCCAAAAGATCTGCATCAGTGACGCTTTCCATCATGGCTTGATCTTCAAGCTTTTCATCAACCGCTTTTTCAGCAATCAGTTCTTTTTCAGCAATAGGCTCAACCACTAAAATCGTTTCTGATATAGCCATTACTAATGGCTGCTCTGCTTGAGCTGTTTCATACCATTTTTCTTGATAAGCGGTAAGCTCATTAATAAATGAGACAGGATAGGCAGGAATACTCCCTACGGCGAGCACATCAATCATCTCAACAAGGCACTCATGCGCAGACGCTGCCAGCTCATAAAAAGCCTCCTCAATAGGAGGCTGTACTTGCAAATCTGCATTGAAAATAGCCCGATAACAGCCAGCTAAAATACGGCTTAAATCTTCCATCCCTTTTAAGTCAATATTTTTTGCAAGTTCTGCAATGCTCATTAACGTAATATCGAGCTCTGTCAAAAGCGACAATGTTTTATTATGATGACGCCACTCTGTAAAGTACTCCATCGCAAGAATGATGAGAGACATCGCCTCCTGAAGGAGCGACTTTACTTTGTTCTGATGGTTAAGCTGCTCTGCCGTTAAAACAGCTCTATCTTCTTCAGATGACTTAAAATATTTTAATTTGAGCGCCCGCACCCAACCAGTAATAATTTCAATATCAGCATCAGGGACAGGAAAAGAAGCCTCAGCACGATTCAATGCGCGGGACAAAATAGCTGCCATTTCAACCAGCAAAGCTAATGTTTCTGAATCAGGCGCAATGCCTAGTTTGGATAAATTTTTAATTAAGCCTTCAACTGGTGTAACCGCTTGAGAAAAACGATCCATGCCCGCCATGTTGGCACTGCCCTTTAGCGTATGCAGTGCACGAAATAATTTTTCGGAAAAAAATTGAGCGTTACCCTTATGAGAATCTTCAATAAAAGTATAAATAACTAATAAATGACCTTGAGCTTCTTTATAGAAAATATCAAATAAGGTTTGATCTTGCTCTGCTAGAAACGATGTTTGCTCAGACTGTACAGGTTGCTCTTCTTTTAATTGCTCAGCCTCGAATTGCTCAGCCTCGAATTGATGAGCATCTTCGCTGGTAGTATTTAATACTTTTTCTTCAAGCTTTAAAGCTTCAGACAAAGGCTCTGCATCATCGTCCGTTTTTTTTTCTGCTAGATTCAGAATAACATTCTGACCTTTTGAAAGTAAATTTGCCTTGCATATAATGAGCGCAATCAAATCTATATTATATTTTCCGCCTGACATCAAAACATCAATCATTTCAGGAAGATATAAGATAGTCTCTTCAAATACTTGTAGCGCTGCTTCTGTAAATTTAACCGTACCATCAAGCATTCTATTGAATAAATCCTCAATAAAATAAGCCATTTCGCCGACAACTTCAGCGCCCACTAATCGCCCTGAACCTTTGAGGGTATGAAACGCACGACGACATTCAATTAAAGCATGCTGATTATTTGCCTGTTTTTTCAAAACCAATAAATGCTTCTGTAGTTCTACTAAAATCTCTTGCGCTTCTTCAAGAAAAATATCTTTCGTTTCAGAATCAATAGCGAGATCATGAGAAGTCATGTCAGAAAGCTTGTTATAAAATTCTATATAACCAGGCAAAACAGTGGGTTGATCTGAAGGCCTTTGGATCTGTCCTTTTTCAGCAATCACCGACTCTACAAGCACTTCATCAATTACTTGCTCAGTCACATCATCAATCACTTGCTCAGTCACGTCATCAATCACTTGCTCAGTAAAAACGATGCTACTGTCATCCAAAATGTTATCCTGCACAAGAAGAACATCAAGAGCAACTTGCGACTTCTCATCCTCTTCTAATTCTAATACAGATAACGGTACAGGCGCTTGGTAACTCACAGCAACTTCTTGCCGTGCCTGAAATTTCTCTTGTAGTTTTGCTTGTAACTTCAGTAAGGAAGGATGGGTGATAGCTGTATCAATAGACTGCAAATCGGTTGCACCAAACGACATAAAATGCTGAAGGAAATAATCAATCGCAGAAATACCTTCTGAAAATAAAGAAACATTTTCATTTGAAGCTTCTTGAGGAGAAGTATGGCGTAAAAGACTTTCAAAGAATTCGCAACAAGATTCAACCCACACAATACAAGGACGATAGCCTAGTAACGTACAGCTACCCTTGAGATTAAAAAAATGATGCTGAATAAGCGTATAGCATTCACTTGAGCCTGAACTTACAAACTGAGAAAAATCACTTTCTAATGATTCAATTGTTAGTCTAATTTCACGAATAAGTGAACTTTGAGCACTGAGCAATTCTTCAGCAGCAGGCTTCATACTATAAGAGCCATAATCAGAACGATCATGCATCAGCGTATTTTGAGTTTGATTTTCTATATCAGCATGCAGCTCAGTGGGCTGGATTTCTATGCCAGCCCAATCTTCAGGATGATTCAAAATACCACGAACAACTGATTCAACATAAAGAATGGCACCTGCCACTTCAATGCTAGTCTGATTAAAATCCAAGCTAGGATCTTTAAGCGTGCGTGTTAACAACGCAACTTGAGACAGCAAAATTCTTTTACCTTGATGCACACCCAATAAAGCTAAAGTATCTGCCAAGCGCTTTAAATTAGTTAGCTGATCTTTAATTTGATCAGGCTGAGTAAAACCGCCACGCACAAAAACGTCCAACACATCTTTAATAACAGCCATTTCTTCTAACACAGCCGACATTGCAATCTGTATCGTATTTTTTTCAATCGCTAGAAATTGACCAGAACCTAATTGAACATCACAACTCGCCAAAGCATGATCAAGACCATAAACTCGTTTTATTTGTTTTAACTTTGAGAAACTGCTATTAACCTTAGCAAGCTTAAATAAAATTTCAGCCATTAATTCTTTAGGCGGAAGAATATCTTCTGTAGGTTCATGAGTTGCCGCAAAAACTTTAAGCTGCCTATCAATTTTGCCCAACATACTCTTGGCTTGACCATCAAGTACAATATTTCCTGCTAATAAACACTCAACAAATGCATAGCTCACCCACCATAGCTGATAGACACGATAACCCGATGTAATTTTCTGCAACCTTAGTAAGGCTTTTGATAAAAACTCAAGATTATTTTGCACATCCTGCTGACGAATAATACCTAATAATGCAATTTGAAATAGTTGACGTATTTTTTTCAATAATAAATCTAATTGATCAACAATCACGGCTTTGGGTAAAGCTTGTATGAGCCTATCTGCGCCTTGCCAGCTTGGCTTAAACCAAAGCAGTTCACTAATCAGCGGTTCTTGCAAAAAAGTACGCAGCTTATTCAGTAAGATAATAGGAATAATGGGTCTGTTAGAAAAAGGAGGCTTAATATTTTGACTAAGCAAAGCAGGTAATTGCAAAATAGACTCAAGCAGTAGCTCTAATGCTTTTCCGGAATCTTCTAGTTCATTTTGTAATAGTTTATCAGCTAGCTTTTCTAGCTCTTCAATCAAAAAAGCAGGGCCTACTAAATCAACCATCACGAGAGAACCGTGCACTTGATGCAATAGCGTTTTGAAATTTTCAAGTTCGCTGCTACTTTCAAGCTCAGCTGCATATAACTCTAACGACTGCTGAGCCTGCTTAAGCGTACTTTCCGCCTCAGCCACAATCCATTTAATTCGCACAAGATCTTCATGAGACCAGGCAACCTGCTCGGCGTTCTGTAACATATCCAATTTCATAATTTTTTATTAGTAACCTTCGGTTTTTACTGGACATTTTTACGAAGATGCGCCGGCAATTTAAATCCTGCCACAGACTGCTTCATCCCTTCCGAAAGCTCTGTCAAATCACCAATTGATCGAGCTGTTGCTTTTGTCCCCATTGAAGTTTGAGAGGTAATTTCTTCAATGACTTTCATGGTGTTTGAGATATGGCCAGCAGAAGCAGTTTGTTGCTTAGCAGCATCGAGAATAGTACGAATAAGATCCGCCAAGGTACTTGAAACATTTTTAATTTCTTCCAGAGCAATACCTGCATCTTGCGTTAAGCGAGCCCCGCCCACCACTTCAATCGTTGTATGCTCCATGGAAATAACCGCTTCATTCGTATCGTTTTGAATTGTTTTTACCAAAGACTCAATCTGGTTTGTTGCCTTTGATGCGCGCTCAGCAAGACGCTGAACTTCATCCGCAACCACCGCAAAACCTCGGCCAGCATCGCCTGCCATCGAAGCCTGAATAGCCGCATTTAAGGCGAGAATATTTGTTTGGTCCGCAATATCATTAATCAATGAAACGATATCGCCAATTTCTTGCGAAGACTCACCCAATCGTTTAATTCTTTTGGAAGTTTCCTGAATTTGATCTCGGATTTTATTCATGCCTTCAATGGTAGCGTTTACAACATCACTCCCCTTTTTGGCAAACATTACAGATCTTTCTGCAACAGAAGCTGACTCTGCTGCATTGGATGAAACTTTATCAATAGACTGCGCCATTTGGTTAATTGCACCAGCCGTTTCACGAATTTCATGCGATTGTAGCTCTGAGGATTCGGCAAGTTTAAGCGCAATGGCTTGTGTTTCACGTGTTGAAGTTGAAATTTTAAAGGCTATTTTATTAATACTGCTAACTAACTGTCGTAATTGATCAATGGCATAATTAATTGAATCTGCAATTGCCCCCGTAATATCTTCTGTCACGGTCGTTTCAACCGTTAAGTCACCATTCGCTAAATCACCAATTTCATTCAACAAACGCATAATTGCATTTTGATTTCTTTCATTGCGTTCTTTTTCTATCTCTGCCTGATTTTCTTTTTCTTTATTACCGACCCAAAAAATATAAATCAAAATACCAAGTGATAATATGAAGAAAAAAGCAGCACTGGCAATTTTATAACTGCTATTTCTAATCTGGCTAAATCGCCCTGTTAATGTTGTTGAATAATCGAGCATATCTTTTGATTCAGTCAAAATTTTTCGTGCAGAAAGCTTCACTTTAAATAGATCATCTGCGGCACTTAAGAATTTTTTTACGCCAACATTAACGTCGACGAAAACCTCACTCATCCTATGTAAACTTTCAACGAGATCAGGATTTTTAACGCGAGGAACACCCATTTCAGGATCACCATCGCGCAACGCATTAAGTACTTTACCAAAACGCAAAGTATCTTTACTAAATGAATCGGTCTTTAAAACGGCCTGCTCATCCCCTTCTAAAATACGGTCAATATTTCTTGCAATCCTCTCTGCTAAAAGAGACTGCCTTTCTGAAAGTGCAACGACCGTCGCTGAAGCGCCTTGATTTAATAACTCTTGAGAAATAAGATTGGAGTCTTCCTGCAATCGTGGGATATTTTTCCTTAAACGCACAGAAAGCTCATTAAGCTCTAAAATAGTTGACTGCCCATTTAGAATAATTTCTGCATTACCACGCACACGATGCCATACACCTTGCAATAAGGTAATTTCACGCATATTAGAGGTAACGTAGATTGACTCAGCAGAAAGTCCAAGGGCAGAATCGCCACTAACAATTCTCTTCCATCTTGATTCATACTCAATTTTTGCCTGATCCATTTGTGAAAAAGCACTGGCACTACCTGATGTCGCTTCTACAGCATTTTTAGCTAAACTTTGGGAAAGCAATCTTAGTTCAGAGATCTGCGCAAGATAGGCTGTTTCTAATTTGGCGGACTGATATACCTGCCAAAAAGTAACAACAGAAATTAGTAAAGAAATAGCCGCCATGGAATACAGAATATAAGCACGATTAAACGTTCTTGTTATTTTCGGCACACTTGGTGGTGTATTGCTCTTTTTTTTAACTGCCATAAAGCGGGCTCCCTTGCTTCGTCACACGATCAACAATGTACTTGGAGTACCCTCTGTGTACACAGACCACAAAGATCTCCCTTGATTAAAACTCCTACGTCCATACCCAACTCATCCAGCTTTTTAAGCTCTATACCGCAACGGCAAGAAAACGTTCGCTTCTGAATAAATTTACCAAACTAAAAACAGGCCACTCTTCAGAGTCCGTACTAAATGACCCTACAACAAAAGGTTTAGCTTCCTCAGATACTTTCTTTGAAAATCGCGCAGTAAAATCATCTAAATAAAAATGCTGCATACCAAATATTTGATCAATTACCACTGCCGTCAAAAAAGAACCACGACCTACTAAAAACAATTTTTTTCTTTTAATTGATAACGACACAGCGCGATCACCAAACAAAAAAACCGTAAGATCTATAACAGGCACTAAGCGACCCCGAGCGTTACTCAAGCCCAACACCCAAGGTTCAACGCCGGGGATTTTAGTAACTTTAGGCAAAGTAAGCACTTCTACAATTTCAGACATGGGCGTTACAAAATAATATCCGCGCAAACTAAACCCAATACCTGACCACCCTGGTTTATCCCCATCAAAAATCGGCAAACTAACAGCAAAACTGCGACTTTTTTTTGCAAGGCTTGCTAAAATGTCGTAAGCATTTTTATTCTGCACGCGTAGGTTTACTCTTTGATGTACGTTATGAGTTAGCTGTCCCTAATTTAAGCTCTATGCCATATCTTATTTTTTATCACGTTGGTAATACAGGTAATAGTTTGCGAATGCTCTCAAGCAATAAGAGCTCATCGACAGGCTTGGTTAAATAATCCCTTGCACCCTGCCGCTTACCCCAAACTCGATCAGTTTCTTGATCTTTAGTTGTCACAATAATGACAGGGATATGCGCCGTATCTTCTCCCTTCGTTAACTGACGCGTTGCCTGAAAGCCATTCAGACCAGGCATAACAACATCCATCAAGACGAGATCAGGTAACTCAGTACGTGTCTTAGCGACACCATCTGCACCATTATCTGCCTCTAAAACGACAAAACCATTTTTTTCTAACAATGTTCTGAGCTTATAACTTTCAGTAGGCGAATCATCTACAATTAGTACTCGACGCATACCTTTACCCTCATTTACTTAAGACTGCATGAATCGTCAAACAATCATTCCTTGTAATGAATACATTATATAACCTTTAAGAATAACCCTTAAAAACACTAACTACCCTGTGGCACTACCACCTTGTGGCATGAACTGTCTAATCGTGCCAAGCAACTCCTCTTTACTAAAAGGCTTTGTCAGATACTGATCAGAACCTACAATACGGCCCTTTGCCTTATCAAACAGACCGTCTTTACTCGACAACATAATTACAGGGATTGACTTAAACAAGCTGTTATTTTTAATTAATGCACAGGTTTGATAGCCATCGAGACGCGGCATCATGATATCAACAAAAATGATATCTGGTTTTGAGTCAGCAATTTTTGCCAAAGCATCAAAACCATCCGTAGCAGTAATAACTTCACAGCCTACTTTTTGTAATAACGTCTCAGCTGTACGCCTAATCGTTTTACTATCATCAATAATCATCACTTTAAGATTAGAAAAATCTTCTTCCATTTTATTCTCTCTCTAATGGATTTATTATCCATAATAGAACATCCCAACAGATGAGTACCCTTGTTTAATGATACACCCCAAATAAATGTGAGATGCAACACGGAATACTGCCATTTAGAAATTAAACCACTAAAAACAAGCGTTACTTAACTGAGTATAGCCATAAGCGTGGGAACTTTAACCAATTTTTTAGGAGAATGAAATGAAAAAAAGTCGAATAGGGATTGTAATGGACCCTCCTCATCTTCTTAACGTTAAAAAAGACAGCACAATTGCTTTTATTGAAGAAGCTCACAAAAAAAATCATGAGATTTTTTATCTTTCACCACAAGCTCTTTTTGTTGAGAATGGCCATTTTTTTGCCCATGCTCAAGCATTAATACCTGATTTATCGGTTATTGAGGATGCCTCTAGTATTTATAGCGAAAAAAGCTGGTGTACGTTACAAGCGCCCCACCTTAAACCCGCCGCATTTTTTGATGTTATTTTAATGCGTAAAGATCCTCCGTTTAATATGAATTATATTTATTTTACTTTCATGCTAGAAATTGCAGAGAAAGAAGGCACTTTAGTGCTTAATAAACCACAAAGCCTAAGAAACTGTAATGAAAAATTTTATATTACGCATTTTTCATCTCTCACAACAGACACCCTCATTTCAAGCAACTATCATGAGCTGAGTCAATTTATAGAGCGATGCCAAAAAGTTGTCTTAAAACCCCTAGATGGCATGGCAGGTCACTCAATCTTTTTTGTCGCGCATCATGACATTAATACGAAAGTAATATTAGAAACAATGACACAAAAATATACTGTACCGATTATGGCGCAAAAATTTATTCCAGAAATTAGTCAAGGCGATAAGAGAATTATGCTTATTGATGGAGAAGCTGTTTCACATTGTTTGGCGCGCATTCCGCAAGAGCATGAAATACGCGCTAATCTTGCCGTAGGTGGAAAAGGTATTGCCCAACCATTAAGTGCGCACGATATTTCAATTTGTCAGAAATTAACAACACCTTTTAAAGCGCTAGGATTATTCTGGGTAGGTCTTGATGTCATTGGCAACTTCATCACAGAAATTAACGTGACAAGCCCAACCGGTATTCGTGACATAGAAGCCCAATCCTCAGCTAAAATTAGCAAAATGCTGGTTGAGGCAATGGAAAAGAAACTAATGGAACACCCTTAATGCATAATACTTATCACGCCTCGTCTGACACACTCTTTAAAATGCTGCTTGCTGCTGGCTTGCTACATGTTGGGTTACTCGCAGGCGTGACATTTACCGCTGAAATAGCCCGTAGTACGGGCGCCTCGTTAGACGTTACACTCGTGCAACATAAAAGCAGTCGAGCGCCCAAAGAAGCAGATTTTATTGCTCAAGCTAATCAAGAAGGCAGCGGTACACTAGATAAAAAAGCATTGATATCAACCACCGAAATGGCAGATTTTTACGATAACACCATTCGTGAAGTCCAGCCTATTGCGCAAAGTACACCACAAAGTAAAAAACAAAATAGTCAGGATATCATAAGTAGTTTTGCTGACTCATCACAACAAAGCGCGATAAAACAAGAGGAAGATAAACAAGATCATGAATCACTTAATCCCTCTCATAATCTTTCTTTAAAAAAACAAAGTCTTGAAATTGCAAGTCTTGAAGCACAATTACGAGATATGCGCCAAGCCTACGCAAAAAAACCCCGAAAAAAACAGCTCACAGCAATGTCGACACAAGAAAGTAAATATGCTGTTTATCTTGATGCGTGGCGGATAGGCATTGAAAAAGTTGGCAACATTCGTTATACCGATCTTGATATTCAAGGTTTATTTGGCGATGTTCGGCTGCTTGTTTCTATTAAAAAAGATGGCACACTCAATGAAATTCGCCTACTTAAATCTTCTGGTTTTGCCGCCCTTGATAACGCTGCCATTCGCATTGTACGCCTAGCCAGCCCCTTTGATCCTTTTCCTGAGCAAGTACGCGCTGAAAGCGATATTCTTGAAATCATTAGGACGTGGCGCTTTGAAAAAGGACGTTACAGCGCAACCAATTAATCAACTTTTCAAAAAATACTTTTCAAAAATGATAAATCACGGCAAAGTATCCTCATAGGGCCTACCTAACTAACTGATTACTTCAAGGAAATATGACGCATCATGCAATCAAAGCAAATTGAAAATGTTAATGTAAAATCGCACGAAGTTTTAATGCCGCCTGAGCAATTAAAAAAAAATATTCCTCTATCTGATAAAGCGCGCGAGACGGTACTTTTGGGCAGAGAAATCGTCAGAAATATATTAGATCGTAAAGACCCACGCTTACTTATTGTAGTGGGCCCCTGCTCGATACATGATCCCACAGCAGCAATTGATTATGCAAAACGTCTAAAACAACTAAGCGATGAAGTTAACGACTCGCTTTATATTGTCATGCGCGTTTATTTTGAAAAACCTCGCACAACTGTCGGCTGGAAAGGCTTAATTAATGATCCATATATGGATGACAGTTTTCGTATTGAAGAAGGCTTACATATTGCCCGCAAATTACTCGTCGATTTAGCAGAGCTGGGCTTACCAACTGCCACTGAAGCTTTAGACCCTATTTCACCACAATATATGCAAGATCTTATTAGTTGGTCAGCGATTGGTGCACGCACAACTGAATCACAAACTCACCGAGAAATGTCGAGTGGTTTATCTTGTGCTGTAGGCTTTAAAAATGGCACAGATGGGGGCTTAAGTGTTGCAATTAATGCCTTATTATCCGTGGAAAATCCGCACAGCTTTTTAGGTATTAATCAAGAAGGTCAAGTTTCAGTGATTAATACGGCTGGTAACCCCTACGCTCACATTGTGCTCAGAGGCGGAAATGATAAACCAAACTATGATTCTGTGAGCGTTGCTTTATGTGAAAAGCAATTACGTCAAGCCAAATTAAAAGAAAGCATTATGATTGATTGCAGCCATGCCAATTCAAATAAAGAAGCGGGTTTACAAACTTTAGTGCTGAAAAACATTGTTAATCAAATACTCGAAGGCAACCAATCCATTATGGGCGTAATGATTGAAAGCAATATTAATGCAGGGAACCAAAAAATTCCGCAAGATTTATCAAAACTGGCTTACGGTGTTTCTGTAACCGATGCATGTATTGATTGGGCAACGACAGAAACCGCCTTAAAACAGGCACATCAAGCGCTGGTTAACCATTTAATAAAGAGATGATTTTACGTAAAAATTACCTCTTTGTTAAATTGACTTCTATACCCAAAGTAATTGAAATCACGGTGAGGCGGCAAGAGAGAGAACCCCATGAGCATAGGCAAACTATGTGATTGGGGTGAATGAGCGCAGCCAACAATGCCGTGTTTTCAAGTACGAAGGGTATATATTAACGTTAGTAGCAGTGGTGATAACTCTATGATCGCTTATTAAAAGCGAAAGAATCATTACACTTAAGTGGTAATGGAGCAATCGCTCAAATGAGCATGGTCAATGATTAAAAAAATTTAAAAACTATAAAAAAACACTTTTTAGTTAAAAACCAGCACTTTAAATTGCAAGAAAAGCATTCTATTCTGCTAAAGATCTTGCAATTTAGAGTACGCTTCTATGAAGCTCCACCCAGAGCCCTTATTGTAAAAGATCAATTAGCAAAGGGATTTAAGTAGCTATATTGCATCAAGACGATCTCAAGCATCTATTTTCCCGCATTGAGCGCCCCTTAAAAAGCCATCATTAACGGTTTTTTATTGCAGTAAAACCGCCTCAGGTAAGCCATAAATGATGAGGGCCCCACCTCCCATTAGTCGAACAATTTTTTCTTTCGTTTCATTCATCCCGTGCATACCATAC
>CAMAPQ010000039.1 GCA_945860125.1 Klebsiella pneumoniae | reverse complement strand
ATATCTTCCTCCCTATAGTCCTGACTTAAATCCTATTGAGAAAAAGTGGTCTCAAGCAAAGTCTGTAAGGAGGCGAGATCGATGCGATGTGGATACTCTGTTTGCCACTGGCTTTTAATATGCCATTTTATAAGGTATCAGCTATAACAATTTAAAAGGTAGTAAAATTAAAACAGCACTCTCGCCTGATAAAGCTGTAATTGTTGATGGTGTTTTTACCAAGGAGGAGAAATTTCTTGTTGAAAAAGGAATTTCTAACGATAAAAATTGGATTTGGTTTGGTACAGGGCGTGGTTTTGACATGCTTGCTTTTATGAGTGTGCCTGAATATTTTAACTCGCCTATTAAGTTGCTTTATGAAGACTCTGACAAGATAAAAGATGCGCCCGAACGTTTCCCAGGACAAGGCCCTAATATTGGTTATCGTATTGAGGATTTTCCAGCAGGAAAAATACTTATTTTTAAAGCGAATCTTGTTTTTACTGACAATATTGAAGGAACAACGCCTGCGCTTTTTGCCGAACAAATGCAAGCGCAGCCTCATGTAACCAGTAGCTTTACACGTAATGTTGCGAGTGGCCCGCTGCAATCAAGTTTTAATTAACGCTTGCTGAAATTGTTTTGGATGGTCTGTAATGATGCTGTCTACACCAATGGCTATTAATTTTCGTGCTAAGTCTAGATCATTGACCGTCCAAGTTGAAACGTTAATATTAAGATTATGGCATTGGTTGATTAGCTCGGCATCTAGCATTTTATAGTTGGCAATAAGGTAAGAGAAATCAGCTTTTTTAGCCAGGGTTAAAAGCAGTGGGAAGCGATGTGTTACTACCCAGCCGTGTGCAATATTGCGGTTAATAATGGCCTTGCTCATTTTTAGAAAATAGTGTGATTGAGAAGTAATTACGGCTATTTTCTCTAGCTGAAACTCTTCAATAATTTCAGCAAGTTTTTTTGCAATAAGTGAGCAAAAATATCGTTTAGGTGGTTTAACTTCAATTTGAATATGCTCAAGAGCAAGCCAAGTGGCAAGCACTTGTTTTAGTGTGGGAAGCTGTGTGTTACCTTGTATCCAATCTGGCCATTCACGGTGAGCTGATATTTTATTTAGTTCTTCTTGGCTAAATTGTTTTACGCTGCCTTTTTTTCCAGTTGTTCTTTTTAATGTTAAATCATGAATGCAAATGAGTTCATGATCACGGCTTAAATGCACATCTAATTCAACACGATGAATATTTAAGCTTCGTAGATAAGCAAAGCCTGCAAGGGTATTTTCAGGTGCTTCTTTACGAGCACCGCGATGACCAATTAAGTAAGGTTGTTGGGGCAGGGTCAGTAAGGGCATTTTGTTTCTTCCTTGAAACGTAAAGTGCTAATTATGGTAGAGGCTGAATCGAAAGGAAGAAGTTTCGGTATTAAGTTAAGGATTAGCTTTGGCTAAGAAATTTTCAACCACCTTCTGTTTTTCAGGCGGTAAAAGCAAATCAAAGTGATCATGGCCCGCGCCACCCTCTATCCTAATTCTTCCTCCTATAATAATAGGCTTATTCTGCTCGCTCGCCTCTTGAGGTGAAACCCGTGGGTTGTCCGTAGCCCCCATTCCTTGGGGTTGTAAGTGATTTATATCTACGCCAAAGGTAAAGGATAGTCCAAGTTTTTCAGCTATTTTTCCCATTTGTTCATTGTCTGCCATGCTTAGCGGCTGTTTAAGTTTTGTTTGATCTTCTTCTGGCAGCAGTGATAACGACCACTGCATAAGTGTTTCTTCAGTCTCAGGGTTGAACTTGAAGCTGCCTGAGCCATCATTTAAGGATTCAATAATACTCTGCTGTGCTGCAGCATAAGCGCTGTTAAACCCATCCATATCTAGCGGAGAATTATCAATTAGTTTATTCGCAAGTTCAGTTTTGGTTAGACTTCCTAGAATAATGAACCATAAAGATCTCATCCAGCATTTGTGGTCTTGGCCTGAAACCTTGTGCTTTGTATAGTTGCTCAGTGGATTAGCTTCAGGGGCGCCTTCAAGAGTGGGTGGTGTTACCGCCGCCGCGTGTTCTGCTTGTTTATTTGCGGCAGTTTGCGCGGCTTTATCTGCTGCTGTCTCTAATAAAAAGTGTATTGCAATTTCTTCTGCTGTTCTTTCTATAAGTTTTGGATTAAATGCTTTGGTGGGTTTATTCGTTTCTAGATCAATTTCAGGGCTTTTTACTTTCAGCTTTTTTAGTACTGCCCTAAAGTCCTGTTGGGTTTTTTTATCTACGCCCTCAAAGCCTCGCTTGAGATTGAGGTCTGCGTTGAGTTCTTTTTTAAATTGTTTTACTGCTTTTTTATTGCCTTTTTCTTCTGGATTAAAATACTGAGTCAGTTTTTCAGTTAGTTCTTTTTCATTAAGCTCAATGAGACTTTTAAAGGTGAGTGGAATATCACGGGCCGCTTCCATATTGCTAGCCTTAGTCGTTGACAGTGCTCTAGATGCTGAGGTTTGTTCTTTGCTCGTGATAGGTTGCGCTGCACTAAGAGGGCTCGAAGGCGTGGTTGCTTCAGTTTGAGACGGAGTACATTCAGCCGGAGTAGGTGCAGTCGTAGTAGTTGAGTGCTCAATCATGGCTGTTTCTCTTTGGCTATTATTTGTCGCGTGCTTTATTTTTCCGAAGACTGCCTGAAATGTCAAACAGATTACTGACCATATCTGTTCAAAAGTCCTGAATAGGCATCTATACGTCGATCTCTTAAAAAAGGCCAGATGGTTCTTAGTTCTTCGGTTCTGTCTAAGTTAATCGTCGCTATTATTAAACAAGGAGTTGCATTATCTGCTTGTGCTAGCATTTCTCCTTGTCCGCCAGCAATAAAGCTATTCCCCCAAAATTGAGTATTTGTTTTTAAGGTTGGTGCTGTTTCTATACCCACTCGATTAGCAACCAGAACGGGCAGGTGGTTTGCGATAGCATGTGAACGTTGAATCGTAATCCATGCGTCTAATTGTTTAGCTTGTTCTGAGTGGGCATCATCTGGATTCCAGCCAATAGCAGTAGGGTAGAGTAGAAGATCAGCACCATTCAATGCCATAAGCCTTGCTGCTTCCGGATACCACTGATCCCAACAGACTAAAACCCCTAATTTTCCAAGATGGGTTTGAATGGGTTGAAAACCAGCTTTTGGAAAAGAGTGAGAGCGAGCATCGCCAGGCGTGAAATAAAACTTTTCGTAAAAGCCAGGATCATCTGGAATATGCATTTTTCGGTAAGTGCCCGCAATTTTGCCATCTTTTTCAATGACAACTGCCGTATTGTGATAAATGCCAGCCGCTCTTTTTTCAAAAATAGAACCGACAATCACTAATTGGTGCTGTTTAGCTAGTTTTTGAAGTGTTTGAACAGTCGGCCCTTCTAAGCTTTCAGCTAAAGCAAAAAAGTCCCAAGATTCTTCTTGGCAAAAATAAAGTGTGCTGTGTAATTCTTGCAAGAGAACCAAAGCACAGTTTTCCTGTGCTGCTTTTTCAATCCAGTAAGCAGTTTGTTCAAGATTTTCAGTTTTATTGCCTGTGTTGGCATGTTGTATTACAGCCGCTTTAATTATTTTATTCATACGGTTTTCTCTGAGTAAAAGTTACTTTGGCACTTAAGGTTAGCGTGTTGTTGGAATTTGCATCGTGACGCAATGCAGGCTGCCGTACTGATGTACCAGTGAAAGGCAGTCAATACCTACAACATGATGTTTTGGAAAGGCATCGTTTAAAATAAAAAGAGCTTCATTATCTGCTTTGCTATCACCATACAGCGGGACTAATACTTTTTCATTCATAATTAAAAAATTGGCATAGGTTGCAGGTAGTCGCTTCTTCTCTTTATTAAAGACGACCGGCAAAGGAAGAGGAAAAAGCTCGTAACGTTTATTTGATAAAGTACGAAAAGATTCAAGTTCTTCTTGCATTACTTGAAAGCCAGAATAAAGTGGATCATCTTTTTTATTGCAGGCAACATAAGCAATACTTTTTGTTGAGCAAAAGCGCGCCAATGTATCAATATGACCGTCAGTATCATCATTTTCTAAATGACCATGATTGAGCCAAAGAATTCTTTGCATGCCAAGGCGTTTTTTGATTTCAGCTTCTAGTGTTTCTTTGGGCATCTTTGGGTTACGCGCAAAAACGCATTGTGGCGTGCTAAGGAGTGTACCTTGTCCATCAGATTCAATGCCGCCGCCTTCTAAGATGATCGAGGAAGATTCAAAACAGGTGTTTGATTCTTCACCAAAAACCCCGCGATTATAGAGCTGTTGGCTAGCTTGATTATCAAGTGTTGCGTGATATTTTTCACCCCAGCCATTAAACTGAAAGTCTATGAATTTTCTAATGGTTTTTTGCTGAGATTTTCCCGTTAGTGTTATAGGGCCGTAATCGCGCGTCCAAGTATCATTATAGGGTGATTCAATAAAAGTAATATTGGCAAGGTTCGCTTTGCTTTTATTTAATGTTTTTTTTAAAAGAGTTGCATGAGCGGCATCCATACATAATAAAAAAACCTGCTCAACCTCAGCAATTTCTTTAGTAATAGATTCATAGGTCAGTGATGTTTCATTAAGATAGGCTTTCCAATCCGTACTTTCGTGCGGCCAGGCGAGTAACACACCTTGCTGCTTTGCCCATTCAGAAGGAAGGCTATCATCATTTTTATCTGTTGCCGTCATAAAGCCTCTAAGCTAAAAATTAAAACTAATTAAAATGGTATCTTTTTTCTTCAAGTTTTAATAAGAAATATTCTAAGATGTAACGGTATAGATCTTCACCTAAGTAACCATCCTCAACCCCTGCATCAATATTAGGATTGTCATTTACTTCTATCACATAAGCTTCTTTTTCAACCTGTTTTACATCGACACCATACAAGCCTTCACCAATAAGGTTGGCAGCCTTGGTTGCTGCTTTAACCACTTCTTGAGGTGCTTGATGAATAGGCCATGTTTTAAAGGCGCCAGCAACTGTTTTGCCGTTATCTTCATGTTTATAAATTTGCCAATGACCCTTGGACATAAAGTATTGGCAAGCATAAAGTGGTTTTTGATTTAGCACGCCAATACGCCAATCATATTCAGTGAAAATATATTCTTGCAACAGGAGCAGCGATGTTTTTTGAAAGAGTTTTGAGCATATTTCAAAGAGATGATCAATATCTTTTGCCTTGAAAACGCCTAAAGAAAAAGAGCCGTCGGGAATTTTAATGACGGCAGGAAAACCAATCGTCGCAACTTTTTCAGCCAGAATATTTAGTTCTCTTCGATTCAATACCACGGTTTGGGGGATTTTAATTTGTTTTCTTTGTAGTAGCTCAGATAAATAAATTTTATTGGTACATTTTAAAATAGAGCTTGGATCATCAATTACGACCATATCTTCACTTTCTGCTTTTTTTGCAAACTGATAAGTATGATGTGTTAATGATGTTGTCTCACGAATAAATAAGGCATCGTATTCAGCAAGGCGTGCAAAATCATTAGATGTAATCGTTTCAAGCTGTAACCCCATCTGTTTACCCACGCGGATAAACTGTTGAATTGCTTTTTTACTGCTAGGAGGAAGTTTTTCTTCTGGATTAATGAGAACAGCAACGTCATAACGGTAAGACTTTCTTGACCTAGGTTTGCGCCAAATTTGATGGCTAAAATTGTCAAAATCAGCCGCGAATTGATCTTGTTCTTCTTCCGTTAGGCTATTAATTGAGGCAGGCTGAATAGTGTCAATATCCCACAGATTGTTTTTTCTTTGTGCAAAAGCGAGCTCAAGAATGGGGCAGGGAAATAAATCAAATAATTGTTTGGCAAGATTCTGTAAACTAGCAAACTTGGTTCTGCCGAAGAAGACTTTAATTGAAAAGTGATCAGGGTGTTCTTCGTGATAATGCGTAATGGTTTTCTGGATTGTTTCTGTCAGCTCATCAAGGTCTAGCGCATATAGAATTTTATGGCTCAGATCATTAATGGTACGGACGGAGGGAATCACTTTGTGTCCTCGCGCTTCCGCCAGTAAAGAGCAGTAATAACCATTGCTTAAATAGTTATAATCTGCACACAAGTTTATAACTTGCATCCGCTCTTGTGAGGCAATATCACGGTTGGTTAGATACTCATCAACCGTGATTAAATCTTCACTAGGATAATAAGGCGACCAAATTTTTTCTTCATCAACTACGATGTATAAACGGCTCATTGTGAATTATTTTTCAAACTAGTGGTTAAATATAATCTTTCTTTTGTGCTGCAACCAAAGTGGCGTGTAGCGCATTTTTTAAGGAAAGAGGACGATCTTATGCGCATAAATGAACAAAATAAAATTCAATACCGAGAAGCAACACTCCAAGATTTAGACTCTTTGGTAGAGTTGGAAAAAGAATGTTTTTCAATGGATATCCTCTCGCGACGTAACTTCCTTTGGATGATAAAAAGGGCTAACAGTGTGCTGCAAGTGGCCGAATCATCAGGAAATATTGTGGCATACATTCTTTTGCTTTTCCATCAAGGAACGGTACTTGCGAGAATCTATTCTATTGCGGTGAAGCCCAGTTTCAGAGGGGCAGGCTTAGGTAAGGAATTGCTAGATAATGGCGAAAAAATAGCGATTATTCGTAAATGTCTTTTCATGCGTTTAGAAGTACGTCCTGATAATACTTCCGCGATCGAATTTTATAAAAAATCTCATTACAGTTCTTTTGGCGTTATTGAAGACTTTTATGAGGATCATAGCGTTGCGATTCGCATGGAGAAGCGTTTGAAACCTGTGACGCCTGCTACGTTACAGCGCAATATCCCCTATTATTCTCAAACAACTGATTTTACTTGTGGTCCTGCTGCACTCATGATGGTAATGAAAGCATTGGATCCTACAATCATGCTGAACCGTCACTTAGAGCTACAATTATGGCGTGAGGCAACTACTATTTTTATGACGTCAGGTCATGGTGGTTGCAGCCCTCAAGGCTTGGCGCTATGTGCTTTTTCTCGTGGTTTTGCGGTAGATTTATATGTAAGTCATAAAGGTGTTTTTTTGTTTGATGGTGTGAGAAGCGAAGAAAAAAAATCCGTGATTCGTTTGGTTCATGAAGACTTTGTTGAGCAGCTAAGAGAAACGCAAGTTGTCCTCACGGTTAAACATTTTACGATTGAAGATGTAAAAAATGTATTGGCATCGGGTGGTTTATTAATTTGTTTAATTAGTAGTTATCAGTTTAGCCGATCAAAAACGCCACACTGGGTGGTGGTGAGTCACATTGAGTCAGATTATATTTATATTCATGATCCTGAGGTGGATGAAGATCAAGATAAAACAGCAACAGACTGCATCTATATTCCTGTTCATCAAAAAGTTTTTGAGCGAATCACTTGTTTTGGTAAGCAGAAAGAAAGAGCGATGGTTGCTCTTTTTAAGCAAGCGTAATGATGTTGGCCTGTTATTTGAATTCTCTATACAATAGATCTTCTTTTTTATTAACTTTTAATTAAATAGTGCATAGCTTATGAAAAGTGCAGAAATTCGTCAGTCATTTTTAAATTTTTTTGCAACAAAAAATCATGAAGTTGTTCCTAGTTCTTCTTTGATTCCTTTGAATGATCCCACGCTTTTATTCACAAATGCTGGAATGGTTCAGTTTAAAGATGTGTTTTTAGGCAAAGAGAAAAGAAGTTGTTTACGTGCTGTGAGTTCTCAGCGTGTCGTTCGTGCGGGCGGCAAACATAATGACTTAGAGAATGTGGGCTATACGGCGCGGCATCATACTTTTTTTGAGATGCTCGGCAATTTTAGTTTTGGCAATTATTTCAAACGCGAAGCCATTCAGTATGCTTGGGAATTTTTAACGGTGACGCTGCAAATTCCTGCTGAACGTTTATGGGTAAGCGTTTTTCATGAAGATAAAGAAGCAGAAGAGATTTGGTTAAATGAAATTGGCATTGTGCCCTCAAGATTAAGCCGCTTGGGTGAAAAAGATAATTTTTGGGCTATGGGTGATACGGGTCCTTGCGGTCCTTGTACTGAAATTTTTTATGATCACGGGGCATTGGTTGCGGGTGGTCCTCCTGGTAGTGCAGAGGCAGACGGCGATCGTTATATTGAGATTTGGAATCTTGTTTTTATGCAGTTTAATCGCGATCAAAACGGGAAATTGATTCCTTTGCCTAAGCCTTCCGTTGATACAGGAATGGGGCTTGAGCGTATTTCTGCGGTAATGCAGCATGTGCATAATAATTATGATATTGATTTATTCCAAAATATTATCAGTAAAATTGCCAGGGTTATTAATTGTGATGATCTAAAGGCGCAGTCATTGCGTGTTGTGGCAGATCATATTCGATCCTGCTGCTTTTTAATTTCAGATGGTATTTTGCCTTCAAATGAGGGGCGCGGTTATGTTCTAAGGCGAATCATTCGCCGTGCTTTGCGTCATGGTGCGAAGTTGGGCGCTACAGCAACTTTTTTTAGTCAGTGCGTGGACGCGCTTGTCAATGAAATGGGTGTTGCTTATCCAGAGTTAATTAAGGCAAAAAGGCATATTGAAAAAACTTTATTACAAGAAGAAGAGCGCTTTATTGAAACATTATCGCAAGGAATGCGTATTTTTGAGCAGGATATTGCGCAGTTAAAAAGTACTGTCATTCCTGGTAAAACCGTTTTTACGCTGTATGACACTTATGGTTTTCCGGTTGATTTAACAAATGATATTGCCAGAGAGCGTGGTTTATCTTTGGATATTGAAGGGTTTGATCATGAAATGAGCCTTCAAAAAGCACGTTCGCGTGCCCAGGATGCGTTTAAAAATAATTACAGCGTACAGATTACGTCTGAGGTTGCTTCTTGTTTTCGTGGTTATGAAACATTGAGTGTTATGGCCTGTTTAGTTGAAATTATTTCAGCTGCGGGTGAGCCGTTATCTACTTTGTCTGAAGGGGAAAGTGGTATTTTGATTTTAGATCAAAGTGCTTTTTATGCTGAGTCTGGCGGGCAAATAGGGGATCGAGGTTTTATTGCTTCTTTAGCTGACGATGGTTCGGTTTTTATTGTGGAAGATACACAAAAATACGGCAATGCAATATTGCATAAAGGCCATGTTAGGGCAGGCTATTTTAATTTAAAAATGCCGGTATTAGCCGAGGTAGATCACAGTGTGCGTCAGGCAATTAGAAAAAATCATTCTGCAACACATCTGCTGCATGCCGCATTAAGGAAAGTTCTAGGTGAACATGTTGCGCAAAAAGGTTCTTTAGTTTCTGATCAGCGTTTGCGTTTTGACTTTTCTCATATGAGTCCTATTTCCCTTGAACATTTACAAGAAATTGAACAGCTTGTAAATGGTTATATACAAGGTGATTCAGTGGTTACGACAGAAAAAATGTCGCGTGAACAGGCGCAAGAAAAAGGTGCGATGGCACTTTTTAATGAAAAGTATGATAGTGAAGTGCGTGTGCTTTTTATGGGTGTTATAGATGAGGAAGATGCTTTTTCAATTGAGCTGTGTGGTGGCACGCATGTTAGTCGATTAGGCGAGATTGGTTTGCTTAACATTATATCGGAAACGGGTATTGCTTCAGGTGTACGTCGTATAGAAGCTGTAACGGGCATGGAGGCAGTGCAGTGGGTTCAGCAGCAAGCCATGTTACTTTCACTATTATCAAATAGCCTTAAATCGCCTATTGAGAAATTGCCTGAAAAAGTTGCGTTACTACTTGAAGGCCAGAAAAAAGCTGACAAAGAAATAGATAAATTAAATCAAAAACTTGCTTTATATATGGCAGGAGAGCTTCTTGAAAAAACGAAATTGGTGAAGGGTGTAAAAGTTTTAATTGCACAAGTCAGTTCACTGGAGAGTTCTCAATTAAAAGATTTAACCGAACAATGTAAGAAGAGTTTAGTTGAGGGCTGCGTGCTTTTAGCTTGTGTTAAGGAAGGGAAAGTTTCTTTGGCGGCAGGCGTTACACTAACTTATATTGATCATATTTCTGCTGGTAAGTGGGTTGGTTTTGTCGCTCAGTTGGTAGGTGGTAAGGGGGGTGGGCGGCCTGATTTTGCTATGGCAGGTGGTAGCGATTCTGCTTCATTGAATGATGCGCTATTACAGGCTGAAAAATGGATTATTGAAAATATAGATTCTTAAAGTTATGGCTTATTGAAAGTATAAATAGTTGAAGGTAATGCTAGCGGTAGCAGCTTTTAATCATTAATGTATTTTAATTGTATAGATTTATGTCTGAAAGAGTAGACAGAAAATTGTGTGACAGTTTAGAATCTGCCGCGATAGTCTTTTGATAAATATATCCTCACTTTATATTATTGAGTTTTCCCCAAAAGTTTTTTCTAGTGAACAGCAATGGAGTTTAAATGGCGCTTATTGTTCAAAAATACGGCGGAACATCAGTAGGTTCTGTTGAAAGAATTGAAAATGTCGCTAAGAAAGTGGTTAAAGCAAGCCAAGAGGGCCACCAAATTATAGTTGTTGTCTCGGCAATGACAGGTGAAACCAACCGTTTGCTAGGTTTGGCAAAGTTAATTGATTCCGCTCCTTCGCTAAGAGAGCAGGATGTATTGATTAGTACCGGTGAGCAAGTCACGATTGCCCTGACCGCGATAGCCATTGAAAAGCTTGGTCAAAAAGCAAAATCTTATACTGGTGCGCAAGTTCGTATTTTAACTGATAGTGCTTTTAGTAAAGCGAGAATTCAGCATATTGATACAGAAGCCATGCGTACAGATTTAAACAATGGTTATGTTCTGGTTGTGGCGGGTTTTCAGGGTGTAGATGAAAACGGCAATATTACAACATTAGGTCGTGGCGGATCTGATACAACCGCTGTTGCGCTAGCAGCCGCACTGAAAGCGGATGAATGTCAGATTTACACTGATGTAAAAGGTGTTTATACAACTGATCCTCGTGTTGTTGCCCGTGCAAAAAAACTCGATCAAATCACGTTTGAAGAAATGCTTGAAATGGCAAGTCTTGGTTCAAAGGTATTACAAATTCGTTCGGTTGAATTTGCGGGAAAATATAACGTCCCATTAAGAGTGCTCTCTAGTTTTGAAGAAGGCACAGGAACATTAATCACCGTAGAAGCAGGGGATAAGATGGAAAGACCCATCATTTCGGGTATAGCATTTAATCGTGATGAAGCGAAATTAACGATTCGTGGCGTGCCAGATGTGCCTGGTGTGGCATATAAGATTTTAGGGCCTATTGGTGAGAATAATATTGAAATTGACATGATTGTCCAAAATATTTCTTCTGATGGCACAACAGATTTTACGTTTACAGTGCATCGTGGTGAATATCAGCGCGCTTTAGCTATTTTAAAAGATGTGGCGCAGCTTTTGGGTGCTAAAGAATTGGTTGGTGATGACACAATCACCAAGGTTTCCTTGGTGGGTGTTGGTATGCGTTCTCATGCGGGTGTTGCAAGCCGAATGTTTAAGGCGCTTGCTGCTGAACAAATAAACATTCAAATGATATCAACTTCCGAGATTAAAATTTCAGTTGTTATTGATGAGAAATATTTGGAGTTGGCTGTTCGGGCTTTGCATACTGCATTTGAGTTGGATGAGTATTCTACTCTCGTAAAGATTCCAGAAAAGTAGCATAAGAGAATCATTGTCTTTTTGGTGTTTTATTATCGCTATTTTTAATATGAGTGGTTTCTTAGGTTACAAAAAGAGCTTTTTTTTTTTCCAAATGACTAAATTTAGTCAATACTGATTAATAAAGAATCAAATTAAAAATAGGATGATGGGACATGAAATGATATTGTTTTGTTCCAAGGATTTTTGAAAAAAAGGGTTTCGGCTAGAAAAGACAAATAAGTGAAGGAAAGCTAAGGAGAATAATAATGTTAATTTTGACTCGCAGAGTAGGCGAGACCTTAATGATTGGTGATGGCGAAAAAATCATCACTGTTACTGTTCTCGGAGTAAAGGGTAATCAGGTGCGATTGGGTGTCAATGCGCCAAAAGATGTTCCTGTGCATCGTGAGGAAATTTACAAGCGTATTCAAGGCGAAAAGAATGGTGTGGTGAGTAACAGACCTGCGCAGTCTTATGATCATGATGATACAGATGATCAGGCTTGATTATATTTTGATTTGATATTTTTGCTGTGTTTTTATTTTTTTATCTTTAATTAGAAGAGGGGCGTTACCGCTTCTCTTTTTTCTTGGGAGTTTCTTAAGAGTTTCTTAAAAGCTTTTTTTGTTTTTCTACATTCATTGATTCAATTACACGCCAATCAATGATTTTAAAAAGGCTATTTTTTCCTTTTTTTCCTTTCGTTATTGTTTATCTAAAGTAATTACGATTATTTTTTAATTTCTTCTTTGAATTTTTTAAATATTCAGTATAATTGCCAAACCTCTGATAGGTATGGAGAGGTGGCCGAGTGGCCGAAGGCGCTCCCCTGCTAAGGGAGTATGGGTTTAAAATGCTCATCGAGGGTTCGAATCCCTCCTTCTCCGCCATACAGTATTTTTTTTGTGCGCCCGTAGCTCAGCTGGATAGAGTACCTGGCTACGAACCAGGCGGTCGGTGGTTCGAATCCCCCCGGGCGCACCAGCTTTAGTTACACTTTTGTAACGGGTGTCACCAGATTGGTGACACTTTCTTTATTCCCAGATACAGCACTGTCATTTTTTATAGTGCTGTATTTCTTAAGCTTTATATTTTAAAAAGAAAATTAGGCAGTTTACGTAAGTATGTACTATATACCCAAAGTAATTGGAATCACGGTGAGGCGGCAAGCAAGTGAACCCCATGAACATAGATAAACTATGTGATTGGGGGTGAGTGAGCGCAGCCAACAATGCCGTGTTTTCAAGTGCGAAGGGTATAGTTAAATTGTTTCTGCAAGTCTAAAACCCATTACATAGATGGGCTTGTGATAAAAACCATGCCTTCTTGCGCAGCGTGCAAGATCACAAAAGCGCGTAAAACTGCCGCCACGTGCAACTTTATATGTATTTCGTGTTATAGCCAGATCATCTTCTATAATCGTTCCGCCAGGATAAACCCAGTAGTGATTAGCGGTAAATTCTTCAACATTTCCTGCCATATCGAGTAAACCAAAAGGTGATTTTCCTTCTGTAAAAAGCCCAATGGGTGTGCTGCTAAATAAACCAAATTCAGCTGTATTACAGTGATTTTCTTTAAATTCATTACCCCAAGGGTATTCTCGTCCATCCATGCCGCGTGCAGCGTATTCCCATTCAACTTCTGATGGTAATCTAAAGTTACGTTGTGTCTTGTGAGATAACCATTGCGTATAAACTTCTGCTGCTGTTTCAGAAACCGAATAGACAGGGTGATTTGAAAGATGTTGTGGATATCTGCCAAACTGCCAACTTGTTGGTAACTCGTGATAGCGAGTGTCCTCCAAAAACTCAAGATATTCCGAATTTGAAATAGGATATTTTCCCATTTTAAACGCGTTAATCTGCCATTCAAATTGAGGTGTTTCTTTCATAATCCATTCCTTTTTTACCCCCAAAGAATGGAATAATTGGCTCACTTTTTCTGCTTCTTTTACAGAAGTGCCAATGCGTGCACTGCCTTTTGGAATAAGGATCATTTCAGGCTCAAATATTTTAATTCTTACATCACCGAGCAGCCCTAATAATTGTCCTGCCGCATAACGTTGTAATAAAGGAATGGCGGGTGTTTCAATTAAAACGCCTAGTTCATCTCTTGAAAGCGTATGAAGTGTTCTAATTACTTTAGAAATATCCTGAAACTTCAAAGAGACATGATTTTGTGGCAGTGCCATTGCGGCTCGATCATCTAATGTATTAATTTCACCTTTTATTTCGATAGAGTGATTTACATCATTCATGTTAATTCCCCTCAATATAAATAGGATAAACTTTTCCATCATAGGCACTCGCCCAAAACCCCTGATGATTTAGCATTTCAACAATATTAGAAATACCAGAAAGTGTAGGGCGAATTGTTTTAATCCATTGGTGACGCAAGGTATCCCATATAGCGACAAATCCTCCATAACTACCTGTGCCAATAAATCTTCCTTGTTGTGTCGCTGTCACACATTTAATTGAGAAAGAATGCGGCGATAGAATGACTTCAGATGCAATACCATGCCAAATGCGCAATTTTAAATCACGACTAATGCTTGCAAAACAATTAGGCGATAAATAAGTACAACCATTCGCAATTTTATCGTGTGCATCCGGTTCTTGATGCTGTAGCTGAAAATTATTTAGCGCATGCCAGCAAGCTTGTCCCGTCGCTGAAACAGAGAATAAAGTTTTACCATCATTCGCTAAGCTTTTAATCGCGTTATCTTGTATTTTTACCGTATAAATAGCACTAATCGCCTTTTGATTATTAATTGTAGGCCCCATCAATTCATTCATTTTTTCAATGACGACAATTTCACCCGTATAGGTGCCAATAAGGGCAACTTGGCTATTTTTATTTTTTTCAAGTTTAAAGACGGTGCCGCAGTTTAAAGGTGAATGATGTTGATAAATAACAAGCCCAGAAATCGCATCAAAAATTTGGCCTGTTTGTCCGCCGGTTAAAATCATGTTATCAAATTGAGTGAGGAAATTACAGAGGCTTGGTAAAGTTTGAATCGGTTGCCCATTTAATTTGACGACACCTGCATCACCAACGGTATAAATTCCTTTATTTGTTTCAAGCACGGCATTAATGCCCCACGTGGGTTCAATATGGTTGGTTTCCCATTTAGCAGAGGCTAAATCAAGCAAGGCAAAGGTATTACCAAAAGTAGCAAAAGCAAGTTTATTTTTTCCAACAAAGCAGCAGGATCTTGGCCAGATAATAGCCGGCATGTTACTGACAAATGATTGCTCAATCGCTGTTTTATTAATAATTTTCCAGATTTTAATTTGGCGATCATAACTTAGGCTGACAATAGATTGCTGTTCTTCAGAATAAACCAGTCTTTTAATTCCTGCTTTATGAGCTGGAAAAGTATTTTGTTCCTGACCAAAAATAGAAATAATATTGCCTTCGTCATTTGCAGCAAAAATAACACCTTCTCTTGTAATAATGAGCGTGTCCGTTTCAACATCACCCAATTCAATATTTTCAATTAATGCGCCTGTTAGTCCATGCCATTTTTTAACGGTTCCATCATCACTTGAACTAATAATTTCATATGAGTTAAACATCCACTCAACAGAAATAACATCTTGCTCATGGCCGACTAATTCAGCAATTAATTTTCCCTCTGGTGTAAAGGTGCGAATTTTATGGTCACGTGAGCATGTTGCGATGTAACGGTTGTCATCACTAATAGCAACAGATTCCACATCATCTTGATGATTAGGTAAAACAGCCAATAACTTCATGTCAGGTACTTGCCATACACGAGCAGTATGATCACTACTAGAAGAGACAATAATTTTTCCATCGTTACTAAAACGGCACTGATTCGCAAGATGATCATGTGATCCTCGTGCAATTCCCTCATTTTTGACGACATCCCATAAAATAACCTGATTATCATAACCTGCTGTTGCGATGTAACGGTCTTTGTAACTTGCAATGCCGCTAATAGGGGAAAGATGAGCAATCATAATAAAATCTCCTTGAGTTAATTTTTCCAAAAAAATTGTTAAAGTGAAAAAGTGTGTAATGTTTTCTGTTGTTTTGCGAGCAAGTAAAAAAAGTTATCGTTATTGACGAAAACACCTGTTTGAATGGCTTGTTTTACGTGAATGCCATTTTTTTTCATCGCTTCTGTTTTTTTAGGGTTATTTGTTAGTAATTTTATTTCATTAATATTAAGGGCGCTTAGCATTTCTTGTGCGCAGTGATAATCACGTAAGTCATCTGGAAAATTCAATTTTTTATTTGCTTCAAAGGTGTCATATCCTGCATCTTGTAATTTATAAGCATCTAATTTGTTGTATAAACCAATTCCTCGACCTTCCTGTCTTAAATAAAGAATAAAACCGCCTTCTTCTTCTATACGTGCAATGCCTTCTTCAAGTTGATGTCCGCAGTCACAACGTGTTGAACCAAATAAATCGCCGGTCATGCATTCAGAATGAATCCGCACAAGCGGTGTTCGATTGTTCTGCCAGTTTCCAAGGGCAATTGCGATATGTTCTTTTTTATCAGACAAATTTTTAAAAGTAATAAAAGTACCGATTACTTTTCCATTTAATATGGGTATTTTTACCTCATTTCTAATAGATACCTTAAAAGGAATGTTTGCTTTAACAGGATTAATAGGGCTCAACATAAATAATCTCCTCTTATTGTCTGAAAGTAGTGATAGGCAGTTGAAATAGGACTTATGCAAACTGCCCAGCTTTGTTGTCGCGCTTCGTCGTACGATTTGTACTGTCTTCATCATGACGCCTTGCTGGGACAATTTTGCGTAAGTCCTATGAAAGTGTTTGCAGAATTAAGAATAACTGTGAAGTCTTAATTTTGGATAAGACATAGTGCAAAATTTTAATTGATAAAATTCACACTTTTTTTTGTGGAATATCACCGTGTGAAGATTAAAAAAAACAATTAAATTTAATCTTGTCAGCTGGTAGTCAATTTATAAAAGCGGCTGACTTAATGAAGGGAAATTTAATTTTTAAATACTATGTCGCTATTAAGGAGACACACCATGAAAATGAACCAAGCTCAAGAAAAAGTAAGCCTAACCATTGATGAAACCCAACAAGTTGCCGGTGGATATTCATTCTCTACCAGCAGCGTATTAAGCTTATCTTCGCTTAAAGTGGGTGTTTATGCACAAGCAGCAGGTACCGGCGGCCTTAGAGTACTGAATGTTGTTGCGCCTTCTTTCTAAGTCCTTTTTAAAAGAGACACACTGCGCCAGGTTTACTTGGCGCAGAATTTTAAGCAGGACTTACGCACAACTGCCCCAGCTTTGTTATCGCGCTTAGTCGTACGACTTGTACTGCTTTCATCGCGACGCCTTGCTAGGACGGTTCTGCGTAAGTCCTGTTAAAGGATGAGTTTTTTAGCTGAAATGATGAGGGAAGGGAGCATTAAAATGAGTATTAGAATTCTTTCAATGACTAAGCATCCTAATAATGAGTTGCTTATCGCAAGTGATTTTAATGGCATTATTTATAAATTAAATAAAAATCTTGATATTTTAGATCGATCTGATCCTGTTCCTGGTCATATAGGAAGTATGTATAAAATAGTGTGTAACGAACATTCTGTTTACGGTAGAGATATAAAAGGTAATTTAATTCAGTGGGATATTAATCATCTACAAGTGATGCAAATTATTTTTTTAAAACATTTTACGGATGAAGCGCAAAAGAAAAAATATTCGCCTATTCCAACAGCAAGTCATGGCTTATTTCTTTCTAAAAATAGAGTATTAGTTGCAAATCCTTTTGGTGAATTATTACAGTTTGATCAAGAAAATTTAAAGTTCATTAAAAAAACAGCTTTACCTGTTGAGGCTTTTCCTGAGTCTTTTTGTGAGAAAAATGAAAATCAACATGTCATTTGTGACTGTATTGGTAATTTATGGGTGGGTGATTTAGAGGGGAAGATTTTTGAAAAGAAAATGAGAATGGATTATGGCCCTGTTCATGCCATGCAATATGATAAAAAGCATGATCGTTATTGGATGACAACCGATAATCATCGTGGTTTTTCAATTGTGAGTCATGATTTTGAAAAAGTGAAAAGAATGCAAATCACTAATGATGATGTAGAGTGGCTCACTTTTAGTGATGACTTTGAAAAGGTATATTTAATCTGTTTTGATCATCATTTATATATTTACGATAATAAGGAAGAGCCACAGCTTATATCCAGAGTGGGGCCGCTGAAATTTCAAGGGAAACAGGTTGAATATATAGATGAAAATCATATCTATGCTTTACTTGAGTCTGGTGAGATTTACCATATTGATAGACACAATCGCATTGTAAAGCAGTCTGAAACAGGCACAAATTGCGCGTGGGATATGGTTGAAGATCCTATACATAAAAATCGTTTTATCTTACCAATGGAAGATGGCTCGATACGTTACATCGAATATTTTGCAAGCATTGAAAATAAAACGGTTGAACTTTCAGAAGTAAAGCATATTCCTAACTTAGGCATGGGTAGAGTAAGGCGTGTTTTACCTCTAAAAGAAGAAGCGATTATTATTGGTACAAGCCAAGGTTATGTTGCCAAAATTAATGGAAAAGGTGGTATAGATTGGTGGTATCGCACACGATCAATTGTGCGTGATTTGGCCGTTAATCATCAAAAAGATGTTTGTGCTGCTGTAAATGAAGCAGGAGAGCTTTTATTATTTAATGTATTAACAGGTGCCGTAACGTGGCAAGATACATTTGATAAACCTTTATGGGCTGCTTGTTTTTATGATAATGATCTTCTGGTTTCAGAAAGATGTATGTCAGAAAAAGATGAAGATAAAACTTCTAGCATCCCTTTGGCAAGTCTCTATCAGATTGATCTTGCCAATAAAGAGATCAAATTATCCATTGAAATATGCGGCAATATAAAGCGGATTCAGGTGTTAGAAAATGGCAACTTGTTATTAAATGGCAACGGGGATATTTATACGCTTGAATATGATTTAAGACAGCGTAAAGCAATAAAGCGATGGGATGAGTGGCAGCTTAATACTTGTGAAAAAGCAATACAGTTTGCCGGTAAAATATATGGTGTAACTTATGGCTATCAATTGAATACTTATGAGCAGGATGGAAGAATGATTGATTGCCAGTTTTCCCCTATTAATTATCCTAAGGCCTTAGTGGGTGGTTCAACAGCAGAGGGTAAACCACTGGTTTTAGTCGCTGGACGAGGGCCTTTTGTTTCTCTTTATTTATTAAATGAGCAGGGTATTCCTGATCTTGCTCGCACTTTGTTTTTATAGACAATAATTTTTTAATGAGGTTTTTTATGTTGAAGTTATGCGTTATTTCTGGCTCTATGCGTTCGCAATCTAATAGCGCAAAAATTGCAAAATTTATTGATAAAAGATTTTATGCCTTAAGTAGTGAGGTACAGACAGATATTATTGATATTTTTGATGAAAAACTGCCCATGTGGGATGAAAGTTGTTTTCAAGCAGACTCTGCTTTTAATAAAGCATGGCGCCCCCTTTCACAGCGCTTAAGCGCAGCAGAAGCCTTTGTTATTATTTCCCCTGAATGGGGTGGAATGGTTCCGCCTGGTTTAAAAAGCTTATTGTTGTGTTGTAATGCAGGCGAATTAAGCCATAAGCCGGCAATGATCTGTAGTGTTTCGGCAGGGCAGGGTGGGGCCTATCCTGTGAATGAATTGCGCTCATCAGGTTACAAGAATAATCAGATTGTTTTTTTGCCGGATCATTTAATTGTGCGTGATGCGAATAATGTTTTTGGTGGCGACAAAGCCCAGAATGAGATGGATACTTATATGCGTACACGGCTTGATTATTCTTTAACGTTATTAATGAAGTATGGTTTAGCATTAAAAACAGTGCGTGAAAGTGGCTGTATTGATCTTAAAAAATATCCTTATGGTATGTAATAAGTGAGCGCATTGTTATGTCACTTTTTAGAAAAGAAGCTTTAGATTATCAGCAAGAAAAATTTTGGGGAGATGCGGTGATTCTCACGCCGCCTTCTTATGTTTGGCTTACTTGGTTTTTTGTTTTTATGGTGGGTGTGGGGTTACTCTTTCTCAACATAGGTGAATTTTCTAAAAAGCAATCTGTGAGGGGCTTTGTTGCCCCTCTTCATGGCTATATTAAAATTCGGGCAAGTGATAGCGGCGAGCTAAATCAATTGCTCGTAAAAGAGCGCGAATCGGTAAAAAAAGGGCAATTATTAGCCGTTATTACACGTACTCAAACCCCTGAAAATGATGTTTATTATCAGCTTTTGCATGAAAATAGTTTGCAGAAAAATTTTATTGAAAAAAATGGAGAGCATACAAAAGAGCTTTCATTGCTTCAGCAAAAAAAAATAAATGATGAAAGTGAAGCATTAAAATCTGATATTGATGCTTTGAAGCGTAATAATGCCCTGTCAAAGAATAAGATGGACTTAATTAATGATCAGAATAAAAGAATTAAAACGCTATTTGATAAAGGAATGGCATCCAAAATTGAGTTGGATAAATCGCGTCATGAGCTATTAAGTGCTGAGCAGGATTTAGTTCAAGTTGAACAACAAATAAAAAGAAAAGAAAAACAGTTGAATGAAATGGCGGAATTATTAGCTGAAAATCGTGAAAAAACTGAGCAGGCATTATCTGAGTTTTCGTCAAGGCTCTCCTCTCTTAATGAAAAGAGTTTAACGATTAATTCTAATCGCTCAATTAATATTGTTTCTCCCGTAGAGGGAATTGTCACTCAGTTAGTATTAGAGAAAGGCGAAAGCATTAATAGTGGTGATTTATTGTTTGATATTGTTGAAGCAAATGATGAAATGCGCGTTACACTTTTATTGCCTCCTCATGCAATGGGTTTTGTTGAAAAAAATCAAACTGTTAAAATTAAATTAGATGCCTACCCGTATCAAAAATTTGGGGTAATCAAGGGCATTATTGATGAAATGAGTTTGGTAAGTAAAATACCTTCCAGGCTAGAAACGCCATTTAATGTGCAAGAAAGTATGTATGAGGCAAAAGTAAAATTAAGTAATGAACCTTTTTTAGTTAAAAAAAATCATAAGATCGAAGAGGTCGTTAATTTACAATATGGCATGACTTTACATGCCGATATTATTTTTGATAAGCGAACGCTTATTGAGTGGATTTTAGATCCCTTGTTGAGTTTGCGGTAAACTAGGACTTACGCAAAATCGCCCAGCTTTGTTGTCCTGCCTCGCCGTACAGCCTGTACTGTCTTCGTCAGGACGCCTTGCTGGAACAATTCTGCGTAAGTCCTACATTTGTTGTTATATGAGAAAATCGATTAGAATTTTTTTCTAAATTCAAAATGTATAGCGGCAGAATCTGGAGATGTGGCGCGCTCATCTTTTTGTTTGAAATTATACTCATTTACTGCTTTGTCTAACTCAATATCGGCAAAATATCCCATCAGGATTTGTAGTGCTAACATTGGTGCAATAGTTTGTATTATTTCACTATTGCTTTGGCTTTGGCTTTGGCTTGCAAGGCCCAAATAAAGCACCAAAGGCGCACGATTTAACCACTGGTAATGTTTATATTTTTGATACGCTCTGGGCGATGTTTTTATGATTTCTTCAAAACCAGAAAATGATAGCGGATTTGGTTTTATTGTTTGATCACCTATTTGATAGCTAGGGTTTAAAAATGACCCTTTTCGTATCAGCATTTGTGTTGTTACTGCAACGCTTTTTTCTTCTAAAATACCATGATCTGTACTATCTATTTTTATCATATTCTTTTGTAGAAGAGGCTTATTTTCATCTGCAAAAACAAAACAGCTGATGAGTGAGGTTAAAAAAATAGAGGATGGAATTGAGTATTTCAATATAAAGCGTCGTAAAAAATTCATTGTATTCCTGTTATTTTAAAATTTTAGAGCAGTTTTTTTATGGTATTTCCTGCCATTCAATAAGCGCAACACTGGTATGGTAACGACACATCACGCTGTTCATTGTGTGAGCAATAATCACATAATTGCCCTTGCGCCAAATACGTTGCTCAGGAAGCCTAGGAATGCTAGCAAACATGATAAATGAGACTGAAAGGCTTGCTGCATCTACCCCACCTAAAAGAGGTGTGCTCATTAGGCCTAAGAGAAAATAATTTTTTTTGATATTGTCTGGTGGGCCTAGTAATGCAAAATAATCATCACTTGATTGACACATTTTTGGGGAAAAAGCCGACGTCAAAGAAGGATTTGCTAGGGGTATCATCGCAGGAAAGTCTTTTTCAAGTTGGGCGTGAGATTTTTCAAAGTCTGAAGGGGTGTGCGGTAAAGTATTTGAAATGGGATAGTGCGCGCAACCCATTAAGCAGCTGAAAATACCCAAAAAAAAGAGCTTAAAAAAATAAGGAAATCGTCGTTTGGAAAAAGCTGAGTGAAACATTATTTACCTTTAATCTTATCATTCTAAGTTGTGTACTTGGGCTCTAAGCTTTAAAAAGTGCGCGATACTACAATGCTTTTTTCTCAAAGGCAATTTAAGATCTTCTTCATCGGAATAAAAAATAATCAGTCTGATTCAAAGTGACATTGTGCAGGGTGTAAGTTACAATGCTGCGCGTTAAACGCCACTAGAGCCTCAATTTAATTGTTTTTTCTAATCATAAAAGGGTGCTGTATTTATGAAACTTATTTTCGTTTTAGCCATAATTCTTATGAGCAGCGGATGTGCTTCTATTCTCCACGGTAATAACGACAATATCTCAGTTAACTCTCTTGAGAAAGGTACCACCATATATGTAGATGGTGCTGCAAGAGGCTTAGATTCAACCGTTGTTAACGTTAAAAAAGGGAAGCCCCACCTTTTACGTGTAGAAAAAGAAGGCTGCCAAGCTATCACAGCGCAAACCAGCGAATCTTATGATCCAACTTCGCTGCTTGGTATTCTTCTTGATTTTGGCCTTATTTCAATGCCAATCGATTTTATTTCAGGTGCCGCATGGAAAGTTAGCCCTACGACCTACACCCTTACACCGATTTGTAAAAAAGATAACGTGTAATTCCCTCTTCATATTAATTAACTGTGCCTTTGTTGTCTCTCCTTGGCGGACTACTCTGCTTTCAAAGAGTTGTACTATCTACGGAGAGGCTTTATGGCGCTATCAAAATAGAAAAATGGCCATTTAAGTGGTGTGATCTTTCACTTGTTATTAACTGTCACTAATACCACTCTTCATTGTGAATAATTAACATTATATTTCATGCTGTATTACTAAAATTAAGTCAGAAAGCTAATTATTTAACTGACCTAATGAAGGTTGCCGATGAAACCTTTTTCTTATTCTCTCAATTTTTTTAACTACCATAATTTGCCGGTTATTCTGCAAAATGAAATGGCTGAATGTGGTTTAGCTTGCATCGCAATGATTGCAGGTTTTTATGGTTATCAATCTGATTTAAATTCATTAAGACGAAACTTTTCTATCTCTTTGTGTGGTACACGGTTACATGATTTAATAAAAATAGCGGAAAAACTCAAGTTTTCATCCAGGCCCGTTAAGCTTGAATTGGCGCAGCTTGAAAGTCTTGATATGCCTTGTATTTTACATTGGGATATGTCGCATTTTGTGGTTTTAAAAGCAGTTAAAGCTAATAAAGTTTATATTCATGATCCTGCTCGTGGCGAGGTTATTTTAAGCTTAGAAGAAACGGGTAAGCATTTTACGGGTGTGGCACTTGAGCTATTTCCTGAAGCTAATTTTGAAAAGAAAAAAGAAGAAAAAAAATTAAGTATTATTGATCTTTTTCAAAATATTAAAGGCATTCGTTCGATTATTATTCAGATTTTAGTCTTATCTTTTGTTTTACAGTTTTTTGTTATGGCTTCCCCTTTTTATTTGCAAATTGCTTTGGATGAAGTTGCTGTAAGTTTTGATTTGTCACTTTTAAAAATGGTTGCTTTTGGTTTTTCTTTACTGCTTTTTATGCAGCTTGCTGTGAATTTATTGCGTGGGAAAGTCATTCTATATTTTTCTAGTCATTTAAATTTGCATATGGGCATGCAGGTTTTTCAGCATCTTGTAAGGCTACCTTTAGATTATTATTATAAAAGACACTTAGGCGATATTGTTTCAAGATTTAAAGCAAAAGATGAAATTAGGCAATTTTTAAGTCAAAGTTTAGTAATAGGTTTAGTTGATGGGTTGATGGCTTCTTTTATTGGCTTGATGATGTTTTTTTATGCCCCCTTGTTAGCTATTTTTGTGTGTGCAGCTGTGCTGCTCTATAGCTCTTTTCGTTTTATTTTATTTCCTTATTTTAGAAGAAAAACAGAAGAACGCGTTATGTTAGAAGCCCAAGCAGATTCAAGATTTATGGAAACTATTCGTGGTATGCAATGTGTCAGAATATTTGGTAAAGAAATGGATCGCCAAATTGTTTGGGGGAAAAAATTTGTTGAGGTTATTAATGCTGATATTTCTCTTGGTAAACTAAGAATTAAGTATGATTTTTTTAATCAGCTGGTGCTTGGTCTTGAAATTATTATTGTAATTTATTT
>CAMAPQ010000038.1 GCA_945860125.1 Klebsiella pneumoniae | reverse complement strand
ATCGCTGAGATTCTCTATGACACTCTGTCATTTAAAGCGGAGCTGATAAATCCATCAAAATAAGTTCTGAATCATGAAAAATAGATCAAAAAATAAACAAAACAATAATGCTCACAAAAAATTTTGCCACTATGCGGAATGTCGGTTTTATGTTTTGCGTGTTATTTAGCGATATACCGTTTCAATCCACGCGCCCGTGAAGGGCGCGACCTAGTCGATAAGCAAAACCAGCATCTAGGGGAGGTTTCAATCCACGCGCCCGTGAAGGGCGCGACCAGCTGTTCTTGTAGAGGCACCAAAGCCATTAGTAGTTTCAATCCACGCGCCCGTGAAGGGCGCGACCCGTTTAAATAGTCCCCCAGTGTGTAAGTATCTCGTTTCAATCCACGCGCCCGTGAAGGGCGCGACTTGTGGAAATATTTAAGAATTACAAGTGAAGAATTTGTTTCAATCCACGCGCCCGTGAAGGGCGCGACGCAAGATCAATTAATATTGCATGAGTTGTACGTAGTTTCAATCCACGCGCCCGTGAAGGGCGCGACTTTTTTCTGGTCAAATATGGGTGAGATGTAGCTAATGTTTCAATCCACGCGCCCGTGAAGGGCGCGACTAGCATGGCAATTTTAGATATCAACTTCAGTAATGTTTCAATCCACGCGCCCGTGAAGGGCGCGACCTATGAGGGAAGCGAGACATCTACTTCTTGCAATGTTTCAATCCACGCGCCCGTGAAGGGCGCGACAAGTGTCGAGAACATACTATGTGGTGCCTTATCAGTTTCAATCCACGCGCCCGTGAAGGGCGCGACGCAATTATTAATAAGATATTGGGAGAGGTACAGTGTTTCAATCCACGCGCCCGTGAAGGGCGCGACAATTCGTCACCTCTGCCTAGCACTACATAAGCACCGTTTCAATCCACGCGCCCGTGAAGGGCGCGACCAGCTATAGTTAAAGTAAGAGTAAGGTATATATAGTTTCAATCCACGCGCCCGTGAAGGGCGCGACAATGAGCAGTAACACACACGTAAACAGGGCAGTAGTTTCAATCCACGCGCCCGTGAAGGGCGCGACCTGCATCAAGGTGGTTAGCATACAAGTGCAAGTTACGTTTCAATCCACGCGCCCGTGAAGGGCGCGACCGTCCAAGTATAACACCTTGTTTACAAAAGAAAAATTGGCAACTATTCGCTAACTGACCTATCTCACACAAGAAAGAATTAATGGTTTTTGAATCAATTGATTAAGTTGTGAATTAAGCAAGGGTTTATCGTTCCGCTAACCTCCCAGTAAACTGTGAGAGCACATGATTAGCGAATTACAGAATTAAGATATCTCTCAAAGGATCAATTGCTGCTTTTGCACCAAAATGTTCAATACGTTGGCGGCCTTTTTTCCCTAGAAAATAAAAGCGTAAGCTGTCTAGCTCGGGATTATAAAAAGATAGTAAGCTACTTTTTAACAGTGTGAATTGAGCAGGGTCAACCTCGCATTCAAATACGGAATTTTGAACACGCATACCATAATCTAAGCAAGTTTTTGCAATATTACGCAAACGTTTTTGGCCTAATTCACTGACAACATTTACATCATACGTTACTAAAACCAGCATGCTTATTTAACCAAATAAGGTGTATAAAATTCCGTATCACCACGAATATGTCGTGCTAATAACATGGCCTGACAATGTGGGAGTAACCCAATACTGACTTTTTCTTGTAAGTAAGGGTGCATTATTTCTTCTTGTTTCCGCTCTTGATAAGCGGTTAATAATTTTTTTCTAGCATTTTCTGTAAGTCTCACGGCACCACTTCCCTCAGTAATAAAATCATTAAGTTGAATTTGCTTGCGATTAATTAAAGTTAAAACAAAACGATCAACCCAAGCCGCACGAAACTCTTCTAAAAGATCAAGCGCTAAACTTAATCGACCCGGTCTATCTCGATGTAAAAAGCCTACATAAGGATCAAGCCCAACGCCGTGCAAGGCAGAGGCGCATTCGTGCGTCACCAATGAATAACCAAAAGAAAGCAAAGCATTAACAGGATCAGTTGGTGGACGGCGAACTCGACCGCCAAAGACAAAACCAGTACCACGTAATAGCTCATTAAATACACCAAAATAAGCATTAGCCGCCTCACCTTCGATACCACGTGCCTGATCAATACTTACAGCAGACTTAACATTATGCAAACTACTTAATAACCGCTCTACTGCTTTTTGAAGCAGTATGTTTTCTCCGTGATTGCGCACTTCACGCTGCAATATATTCCGAGAGTTGGCAATTTTTGCAGCGATTGTTAAGCGAACAACACCGAGTGATTTCTGTGCATCATCAGCCCAACGATATTGCTCACGCCTAAGCAAGACATTACCGTTTTGTTTTCCTTGTACGCGCGCTAAAAAACGGCCATATTCAGTATAAAAAACTAATCCTATCCCTTCTTCCGCACAATAGCCCATTAAAAATGGTGAGACCGAAATCTGGCCAAAACAAACAATATTTCCAACAGTCAGCGCTGGAAATTGAGCTGGTTTTTGATCGCCTTGCTTAACGACAATCGTTTCACGATTTTTATGCAGATAACTTTTTTGGCGCGTTATATAAAGCGTATTCAGTAATTTTTTCATATCTAATACGCCTTAAGAATATTAAGAGCCTGCAAATATATCATCGATATAACGCTTTGAATGATCGCGCACAAAGGCGTGTGGATGACATAAATCAATTAATGAGCAAGATCTACAACGTTTATCATTTACTGCAGCTGGGGTTTTCTGTGACATTAAAGTTTCCCTTGCACCGTGAATAACCTTAAGCGTTACCTCTCGCAGTGCGTCATCAATGGTTACTTTGTCACGACGGCGTACTTCCCAATACCAAATAGCACCAGCATCCACAACAACATTGCGCATCTCTTCGATACAAAGCGCTTGTGCGCAAAGCTGAATTCGATCCCAATCTTCAATTTTTGGTTTGCCGCGCTTATATTCAACTGGAAAATAACAGGGAGGATTACCCGCTTCAATTTCCAATAAATCCATTTTTCCTGTGATTTGATGCACATGAGAAATTAAAGACACGCTACGCTCATAACGCATACTGCCGCGCTGTTCCATTTCACCAGAATCAACACGCTCATGCAGTAAGCGCCCTTCAGCGGTAAATTTATTTTCTGCCCACACTTGTTCGACATGAATTAACGCGAACTGGCGTGGGCAAAAAGCAAAATGCTGCAATGCAGAAATAGAAAGATAGTGATCTTCTTGCACTCAGTGGCGCTCTTGCCAATTTATTGGATCGCGCCTGATATGCATTACTGCAATGACAACTATAGATTGATCTTTCTCTAAAAAATAAATGGCGTAAGGAAACCGATGAATCGTCGTGCGCATAATTTTTTTATAGATTCTGCGGTATTTAGCAGGATTTCTACTTACGCCTGAAAATGCAGCCTCTAAACAAAGCAAAAACTCTTGCCCCAAACCTTCTCTACAAGCCTCATAATATTCAAAGGCTGAAGCGATATCAGCCTCTGCATCTTTACGGATACAAATCGACAAGGTCATGCTTTTATAATCCTTTTTCGCACGTTTTCCCAATTATCTCCATTATCTCCCTCTAACTCAAATGCCTGTAATCTTTTATCAAGCTCGCATTTTTGAGCGTCAGTCAGTAGGTTATGCTCGGATTCTGCTCTTACGCTTTCCCATAAATCCTCAATCAATAAAATTTTTTCACTCACAGAAAGTTGTTGAATATTCATAACGCCTCTTAAAAGTAAAACAATAATTAAAAGCCCTCTATCTCCTCAGGCTTTAATCCCTCAAGCACTTTTATTTCATACGAACCATCTGGATTGACGATAAGTGATTGATGCACTTTTGCAGAAGAGTATTGGCCAGATTTTGAGCTGTGCTGCCACCAAATAACTTTCTGCACCGCCATGCTGCCTTCTGGTCTTGCAGAAGAGGCATCGCCTTCAAATAGTTTAGGTAAGATTTTCTTAATTGCATCTGCATCTTCATTAGTAAAACCGGTACGCTCAGCTAACTGTGGGGACATTGCGCCATACGTTACATAAACCGCTTTATCCACTCGATGCTTCATTCCCATCGTATCAGAACTTTTCTTTCCGCCATCACCTTCGCCATTTACACTTTTTGTGATTTGTGTGCTGGTGATGCTCACAGGCTCACAACTAAAAGCAGACTGAATAGTGACAGGCCCTCGAATAGCAATTGAAACTCCATCTTTAGTCTCACTTTTAAATGCAAATAATTGCCCAAAAGCACGCACATCAAACCATTTTTCACATGCCAACTTTGCAGTTTTTTCTCCCGTTGTTTTTTTGGCATTAAATGCCTCTTTTCCAAGCCCAAACCCCTCAGATTCTGCGCGATTTTTTAAGCTCGTCATCTCATCTGTTTTTTTCTCATCAGACTGTACAAATATAGAAAAATTTTCAGTTTGAAGTCGATCGCGAATTTTGCGTTTTAAACATACGTCGGTAACTTCACCAAAACCATCATAATCAGTTCTAGGCCTGTTCCCATTTAACGGATCACCATTTGGATTGGCATTTTTAACAGTAAAAATCACAGCAAAATCAATCTTGTTTTTTAAACTCATTATCTATCTCCTTAGTTAACTATTCGTGCTCAAGCGTCACTTCATTTTTTTGATTCAAAACTAACCTTTGCGAGTGAAAACCTAACAAAAATTCACCACTCAAAGGTTTGTTGGATTTAAAATCATTACTGTCAAAAGCATTTACAATATTATCTAAATCCTTTTGTCGATTAACTAAAAATCCAGCACGTGAGTTTTTGAGCCTCTGCATATAAGGCCGTAGAGCCAACTCAATATTTGTCCAAGTACTAAAAGGCCTATCTGCAAAACGTTGCATCATTCTTTCAGCTGTGGTTGATCTATTTTCACCACTAATATTCAACGCAACTTGCTCAAGTTTTTCAGCAACAGCAAGTAAACGACCATATAAATAATCACGCGATGTATTATTTTCTTCTAAAGCCATAAGATAGTATCTCCGTTTTTTTAAGTCAGTGTGACGTCGGTAGTAACCCTTATAAAGAGCGCAAGCAACACCTAAATATTCTTCCCACTCCCAATGTTCTACGCCATTAGGATTGCTTGCTTTTTTTACACAGTGATTAACGATATCAATAGGTATTGATTTCCCTTCGATGATGCAAGGAAGAATACGCTCAGTCAGGTTTTTCTTTAATGTATCCGTTAAAGTTTTACCATAAGCAGCCTCCCAGATTAATTTAGGTTTAGGCGCGCTCACAGGCCATATTATTTTGCTTTTTGGCTTTTTTTCCCCATTGGGAATATCTTCTTTATGACGTTGAAACCATGCCAAGTCTTCATGCCAGCGCGTTAATGTATCAATAAATTCATGAGCAAAAGCTTCGTGATAATAAGTAATGCCCATGCGGCCTGGCGTTGCAGAGTCAAGCCCCATAATCACGATATTTTCTACATGAGAGAAGTTTGCTCTGTAACCTGCCATATATCTTTTAAGATTACGCGCAAAAGACTCGCCCAAATCTAATCCATGATCTATTTTATTTTCATTTAAGAGTCCATGATAAGCATCGTCACCCATCTGTGGCAGCTCATCATTTAGCATTGACCAGGTATCTTCTGTCGGCTTCGGTAGTTTTTTTCCTGAAACAGCCCAAGCAATAATAGCCTGATCACCATTGCGAAAACCCCTAGAAATTAGCCAGCGCAAGGCGTTATGTGCTTTTTGAGTTACTTCAAAACTAACGCCAACTGACTGGTAACCTTCCTCACTGATTGATTCTTTTGAGTCAGTAAAACGACCTTTAAATGTATAACCGCTTAAATCATTTGCAGATACGAGTTTTGCTTTATCGCCAGTGTGTCTCAACTTTGCAGGATGATTAATAGCTAGCGCACGATGCTCTCCTGTGACATAACAAAATCCAATTTTTCCACCGTTCGCAGCGTCATAATCAATCCAACTTTTTTGCAGGCTTTGATTTTGCCAAGTATTTGATTCAGGATCTCCTTCGCTTTCTACTGACCAACAAATTAAAGCATTCCCCTGATCTAATTCACCAGCCTCTTTTGGCAGCACCTTGAAAATTAAGGGGGGATCAATTTGATTATCAACCCATTTAGTTAATAACTCATTCGTATTTGAAACAAATAAAATTAAGTTCTCGATTAAGTCTTTAGTAACAGTGCCTTTTTCTATATATCGTAAAACTGCTACAGCTTTGGGATGAGAAAACCCTGAATGACACCATGCCTCTAGTTGCTGTTTATAACTTTCGAAATAAGCCTTTTTTTTCCCGCCATGCATTGGATAATCTTTTGCTACATATTGAAGCTTATCTGCTAAGGGATGCGCGGCTTCTCCACTACTGCGACCAGCTGAACTTTCAGTTGCAGGTAAAACAATTCGTACTTTCTCTAAAACTTTTGCAGATAAAAAATTTCCAGATCCATCGATCCTAATATTAATATGCGCATTTTGTAATGTATGACTAATCGGCATTAATTGCTCATCGAGAGGCAGGTCTAGCAAAACACCCTGCTCATAAGTTTCATATAATTTAGCCATCCAACTCATAAAGCACCTTCTTCTTGTTCAACACATAAAATATTTTCATTCAAGTTAAATTGCTTTGGCGTCATTTTGCGAATGAAACGAGTTGCGGTACAGTCTTCAGGTCTTGGATAGCTTAGAACACCAGATCTCATTACCGCAGACCACAGCTGACAATGAAGCTCATCTTTTCCTGTTTCATCAGGATAACCAAAACTATGAAACATTAAACCAAAACCTAATTCAGAAATTTGATCATAAGCCCCAGCACCTTCGCCAAATACACATGGCTCAACGTAACCTTGGCAATCTCTGGTTCCCAGAAAAATATCTTGTCGTCCCCCTTTTTCAAGAACACGTTGCGCAATATTAAAATGCTTGCCACTGATTCGGTCTTTCTCTAATTCTGGACGATGCATATTCCATTCAAAATGTGCTTTTACTTGATACTCAACATCATTTAAAAACGTATAAATAGCCAAACTGTTACCACCATTCCAAACTAACGGCTTAGTACCTTTGGTTTGTGTTTGCAGTGGCTTTATTACTCTTACCTCATCAACAATCCAAATAAAAGTAGGCTTCCAATAAATAGACTTAAGTACGCCTTTAATCGCTTCATAAGTGGGAATATGATAAGAAAACTTTTCACCACCAATTTTAGTAATGGGGTCAGTAAAAAGCGCAGATCTACCGGTCAATTTAAATTCGATTGTATTTTTCACATTCACCGCTCTAGCACTCCATAAACTCTAATAGATTGACAGGTTGCGTTGATACACCAAAGGCATCGCTATAATAACGACTATCCAAAAAATAGATGCCTTCCTCTTTTTGAATTTCATATATTGCACCAACATCCATAAGCTGTTTTCGTATATTAGGAAATAAATTAACACTGTATTTTTGCGCTTTTTTTAATAGGTCATAATATCGTCTCGGATTAAACTCTTTGGCCACAGCACAAAGTTCAGCAATAATCTCTTTACCTTCTTCATAAGGCACAATAACAGCTTCTGTTGGCGCATCAATGGCTTTAAATGCCTTGCCTGCTGTCATAAATGATTGGCGAAGCCGTAGCCCATTTTTTTCAGCAATACTTCTCTCATTGTCACTCAGTAAATTGAGTAAATTATCTGTTCTTTCAGCGTACTTTTCTGAAACTGGGTAGCTCATATCATCAGAGCGAGAGGGATCAAAAAAATAATACTTAAAATATTTTTTCATGACGCTGGGCGCAAGAATATCTTGATTAACTTCATCTCTTAGAACACGCTCCGCTTTATCTCGCCCAATCAGAATATCTGGCAAAGAATCAATTGATTCTTTTTCTGGGTTGATCACATGCACTGCGCCTTTGCACCTTCGACCATGTCGATTGCATCTGCCTGCTGCCTGAGCAATAGAGTCTAGTCCTGCCAAAAAACGAATAACGCTACCAAAATCGACATCTACGCCTGCCTCAATTAATTGAGTGCTAATGCACAGAACAGGTTCCTCATTGTCCAATTTGCAGCGAATTTCATCTAAAATTTTCTTGCGGTGGGCAGGGCATTGACTAGTGCTTAAATGAAACAAGCTTGTTTTATCTACCTGATCAACACACAATTGGTAGAGTGTTTGTGCCCATACTTTAGTATTCACAATAACAAGACAGCTACCTGAAGATTTTAATTCACATACTGCAAGCTCTGCTATTTCAATATCACTCCAACCTTTTGTTCTGATTTTATTATAAATAGTTACCCTTTGTAATTTTTCAAATAAATTTTCTACCTCATCAACATCACCGATCAACTCATGATTTTTTGATAGAAATAGTTGCCCTTTTTCAGAGGCTCGCAATTCATTCAGCAACGGCTGAGTTGCGGTACAAAGAACTGCAGTCGTTTTAGTGTAAGTGGTTAAAAAATTAAGTGCATTACAAAAAATGTGCGTGCAGTTTATCGGTAAGGTTTGAATTTCATCAAAAATAATAACGCTATTGGCTAATTGGTGCATGCGGCGTACACTGCGGGTACCGCCACTAAATAGAATCTCTAAAAACTGCACCATCGTCGTTAAAATTATTGGCGCATCCCAGCTTTCTGAAACGAGTTTACTGTGCCAAGTTTGCTTTTCTGGCTCAAGATTAGAGTGATGCTCAAAAACCCATGGAGCACTATCACTCTCTCTTTCAACCACTTTTTTTATCTGCTGTGCATTTTGTTCAATGATAGAAGTATAGGGAATCACATAGATAATTCGATCTAGCTTATGGTGCCTTGCATGATGCAAAGCATAGCGTAAGCTTGCATAAGTTTTACCGCCGCCTGTGGGGACACTTAAGCTATAAATACCTTGAGCTTCAATTGCTTTTTCTTTACAGCGATTTGAAATATCACGGCGAATTATATCAATATCATCTTTTATCGCTAATCCCAGTAAAAAACGCTCAGCCCGCTCGATTGGTATCGACCAATCAACAAGCGAGTTGCTGCGAAATTCTTTATTGCCTGGATTTTCAAAGTCAGCGCTATTAATTCTATCGGCATCAATTAAGCAGCCAAATAAAAAACGGGTCCAAAAACCGACATAAAAATCTTTTACCTTATTTGATATTTTTTGGTGATGCTGCTCATCACACTTTAACAATCGTAATTGGGAGATCATTTCCTTTAATAAATTTCTACTTAAAAGCGCATTAGCTTTTTCTAAGATTAGCGTTGAGGCACTCGTTTTACTTTCTTCAAAATGCGTTTTTTTATCTTCTTTCTTGATCCTATCTGCAAAACCATTAAGACCATCTGGCTTCAAACAATCGATCAAGCCACTATGATGAGAAGCCACGCATAGAGACAAAATTTGTGCGCACAGTGCTCCTTGGGGGCCATATTTACTAAATGATTGCCAAATATATTGCGCACCCGCTGTTGAGTGATCAATTTTTCCTTTTAAACTTTTAGCATCAACATACTCATCTTCATCAGGGCTAATTTTCCCCTGAGCTGACTTTATGTATTGCTGAAAAGCTTGGCTGTATTTTCCAAAATCATGAAGCAAACCTATTAATTTACCTGCATCTGGTATGCCTAACTTCTCAGCCAACTTTCCAGCTAGGTCACTGACCTCGATTAAATGCTGATCTAATGTTTGAAGCGCTCCATCTGACGCTCTAATGTGGGCGATATATTCAGCCATATTTTTTCACCCCATACGAATTTTACATAACTTATCGCAGAGGATTCACAGCCATCCAAATGAATTCGTAAGTCCTATAAGTATTTAATGCCGTAATCGGGCACCCAACTCAATCAAATATCGTTGCACCCAATTCAGCGTGAGATACGCAGCGTCTCATTATGGAAAATAACTCTCGACCAAAACCAGTTTCATGATGAGAAAGATCAGGCGCCACAGGAATTCTTTTGTCCAGCTCTTCGTCTGATACGAGAAGCTGTACAAAACCTGCGCGCAAATCAACGGTGATTAAATCGCCATTTCTAATTTTTGCTAAAACACTACCTTCAAATGCTTCTGGGTAGAGGTGAATCACAGCCGGTACTTTTGCTGAGGCGCCTGAAAGCCTGCCATCTGTTACTAATGCCACACGAAAACCATGATCTTGTAAAGAAGCTAAAATGGGCATTAATTGATGTAGTTCTGGCATACCGCACGCCTTAGGCCCTTGAAAGACTAAAACAGCAATAAAATCTTCATTTAACTGGCCTTGTTTATAAGCGATATGCAGGTCTTCTTGCGTATAAAATACTTTAGCTTTCGCTTCTACGAACCAATACTTTTCATCAATCGCAGAGACTTTTGCAATGCCACGCCCTAGGTTACCTGTGACCAACTTAACGCCTGCGTCTTTTAAAAAAGGCTGATTAAAAGGACGCAAACAATCTGTTGCCCGCAAAGAAGGCGCTTTATTTTTTTGCCATTGAAGCATGCCGTCTTCTAAAAACGGAAAACAAGCATAATGATCAAGCCCCTCACCCATTAACGTAAACACATCATTAAATAAAAGCCCTGCCTGTAGGAGTTGTTCTATTACAAAAGGACACCCGCCCGCTTCGCTAAAATCATTCACATCAGAAGAGCCATTGGGGTAGATTTGTGCAAGCAAGGGAACGACTTTTGATACATCACTAAAATCATCCCAAGTGAGGGTAAAGCCAGCCATTTTAGCGATGGCAACTATATGAAGTGTGTGATTGGTCGAGCCGCCGGTTGCCGCTAATCCGGCGAGTGCATTCACCAAGCTTTTCTCATTAATCATAGAGGAGAGCGTGAATTTTTCTTCCCCTAAAAGATGCGCAAAACGCGTTAAAGCAAATTGGTTTAGTTGATCACGCAAAGGTGAGAAGGGCGAAATAAAACTCGCACCAGGTAAATGCAATCCTAGAAATTCCATCATCATCTGATTCGTATTGGCGGTTCCATAAAAAGTACAGGTGCCTTTTTCGCCATAACAACTCATTTCAATTTTTAATAACGCCTCTTCGCTTATTTTATTTTCAGCAAAGGCTTTTCTCGCTTCTGCTTTTTGCTTATTAGAATAGTCTTTGCTACTTGGCATCGGGCCTGAAGGTAAAAATAGAAAAGGTAAATGACCAAAAGAAAGGCCGCCAATAAGTAGCCCGGGCACGATTTTGTCGCAAATACCTAAGCAAACCACGCCATCAAAAATGGCATGTGTTAAACCCACGCCCAAGCTCTGGGCAATCGCTTCTCGACTAAACAAGGAAAGCTCCATGCCGGGTAACCCTTGTGTAATTCCATCGCACATAGCAGGCACGCCAGCCGCCACTTGTGTCGTTAAATTAAACTCACTTAATTTCTTTTTAATCATGAGCGGATAGTGCTCATAAGGCGCATGAGCAGAGAGTAAATCGTTATAAGCGGTAATAATGCCTATGTTTTTAGGTGAGAGGCTGCCAAGAATGTGTGTTTTTTCTTCTTGGTCAAACGAGGCCAATGCATGCGCCTTATTTGAACAGCTCATATTTTTAAAAGCGACTTTTTTAGATCGGTTGAGCTTTTCAAGATAAGCCGCTCTCGTGCTTAGGCTTCGGCCTAAAATATTATTTGCAACCGTTACCAAGGCAGGATTTGCAATCATAAATAAACCTATTAATGAGAAGGGTTGTGCCAAATAAAGCCATCTAGCGCTAATAATTGATCAGAGCTAACAGGGCCCCAGCTTCCGACCAAATAAGGTTCAGGATTAGGCATGTGTTTTTGCCAGCCGCTAATAATAGGATCAATCCAACTCCAGGCGGCTTCGATATCTTTCTCGCGCATAAAAAGTGTTAAATCACCTTGAATTACATCCATGAGCAAGCGCTCATACGCTTGCCAGCGTCTTTTTTTATGGGACGTGGTTAAATCAAGATTCAGCGCCATCGGCTCCAAGCTCATGCCGCGCCCAGGTGACTTAGCATTAATAAAAAATCGGATACTTTCCTCAGGCTGTAAGCGAATCACAAGCCTATTTGCAAATAAGCCAGAAGAAGCATTTTTAAACAGTGGATGAGGCACATCCTTAAATTGAATAACAATCTCAGAGTAACGACTTTTCAATGCCTTGCCTGTTCTAAGATAGACGGGCATTCCAGCCCATCGCCAGTTATCCAGCTCAGCTTTAACTGCCACAAAAGTTTCTGTTGTGGAATCAGGCGAAACACCGACTTCGTCCATATAAGAGCGAGCATTGGCATCAAATGCTGCATAAGCGTTGTACTGACCTCTAATCGTTTTTCTAACAACTGCCTCGCCTTCAATGGGTCTTAGGGAATATAAAACTTTTAGCTTTTCATTACGAATAGCGACAGGATTAAGCTCCGCAGGTGGCTCCATTGCAATGACGCATAAAAGTTGTAGAAGATGATTTTGTATCATGTCACGTAACGCGCCCGTGTGATCATAAAAATCACCGCGCTCAGAGACGCTCAGCTGTTCTGCAACTGTAATTTGAATATACTGAATGCGATCGCCATTCCATAGCGGCTCAAAAATGGCATTGCCAAAGCGCAGCGCCATAATATTCTGAACCGTTTCTTTGCCTAAATAATGATCAATTCTAAAAATTTGTGGCTCTCGAAAACATTCTGTCAGTTGAGCATTAATTGCTTGTGCGGAAATTAAGTCAGACCCCAGTGGTTTTTCAACGACGACCCTTGAGTGCTCATTAACACAGTGATTCGTTTTAAGATGATGAGCGACGGACCCATAAAGCTCTGGTGAGATCGCAAAATAAAAAATTGCGGCTGCCTCTACTCTTAATAATTGCATGAGAGGAAGGTAGGCATGCTCATCGAGTAATTCAACTGGAATGACTGTAATTAGAGGGAGAAATAACTTAAATGACTCTTTCTCATCCTGCGACTCAACACAAAAAGGAAGAATAAGCTCGCTTAACGCCTCTTTCTCTAAAAAAGTGCGCGTAACGGCTATAATTTTAAATTCGCTTGGTAAAACATGCTCTTTAAAGAGTTTAAAAAGAGAGGGAAATAGTTTTTTTTTAGCTAAATCTCCCGTACTACCAAATATAACAAGATCCGTCTTTGCCATAAATTAATTCCAGGTTCAGCCTGCCTCACTTAAAGTCTGTGACCTCAATCTTCCATTCTTTAGTGTAACAAAGTAACGCCATAAGAACAGGTTTTGCCTAAAATTAAACCGTATCTTTAATGTCGTATAAATTGAATACTCTGAAGGTTCACTATACAATTTTCGACTTCGCCAAACATTATGTTTTAGCGATTTATTTTTCATATATAAGGGGAGCATTACACTATGCAAGAAGAATGGTTAGTTAATCTCATGAAATGGGAGTATTGGAGTATTCCTTTCGTGGCAGCTTTCATTGGCTGGGTCACTAACTGGGTTGCAATAAAAATGATGTTTTATCCCATAGAATTTTGGGGGTGGAAACCTTTAAAGCTGGGATGGCAAGGCGTTATTCCAAGCAAAGCTGAAAAAATGGCAAAAACGGTTGTTAAGACAGGGTTGCAATCTTTGGTCTCTGTTCAAGAGGTTTATGATCAGCTTGATAAAAATGTTCTTGCGCAAGCTTTTTTAGAGGCCATGGAGCGTCGTCTTGAAGAGTATGTTGAGGATGTCATGATGAGAGAAAATCAGGTGATGTGGGATAATCTACCTGTTACTTTGAAAAATAAAATTTACGTACAGCTTAGGAAAGAGCTGCCCTCTATCGTGCAAGGACTGATCAGCGACACCACTAAAAACATTGAAAATCTTTTTGATCTTGAAGATATGGTTGTTAAAAAGCTGACTCAAAATAAACATTTATTAAATCAAATTTTTCAGGAAGCGGGCGATAAAGAATTTAAGTTTATTATTAACGCAGGTTTTTATTTTGGCTTTTTATTCGGTCTGCTTCAGCTTGCGATTTGGTTGGATTATCCAGCCGGCTGGATTCTCCCTACTTTTGGTTTCATAGGCGGCGTTAAAGCAAACTGGCTTGCGCTTAAAATTATTTTCTCGCCACTAGAGCCAATTAAATTTGGACCTTTTGTCTTACAGGGCCTGTTTTTAAAAAGGCAAAAAGAAGTTGCGCGTGTGTTATGCCGCATCACAACACATGAAGTGATTACCATGAATAATATGCTACACAATATGCTTACAGGGCCTAAAAGTGAGAGAACAAATATGTTTATGCACCAAAGGATTAGTCAAGCAGTAGATAACGTGACTTCTAGCATTGGTTTTGGTCTAGGCAGACCGATGCTACAAACTGTTTTAGGCCTTAAAGGCTATGCTTCACTTAAAAATGTCGCTAAAAACTCAGCTATTATTTTTGCCAACCAAGAGATTGGCTCAAACCAGCAATTTAGTGATGGCCAGAAGGAAATTATTAATGATCTTTTGCGCTCAAGAATGGAGAAGCTCTCATCTCGTGAGTTTAGAGATGTGTTAAGGCCGGCTTTTGAAGAAGACGAATGGATTCTAATTTTAGTAGGCGGCGTGCTTGGCTTAATTACCGGCATAATTCAATACTACGTTACTTTTTCATAACTGAAATGGCGATGACTGATAAAACGAGCTACCTATGAAAGTTAGCTCGTTTTACGTGAAGGATAACGTAACGAAGACGTTTATTAGAGCGCAGAGATTTTTTGCAGTAAATCAGTAGGCGCGATAGCTGGTAAGTTAAGTGTTATACCGTCATACATTACTTGTTGCGCTTTACAAAAAGTACCCACGGAATTTAATAACGTAATTTCTTTTCCTGAAAAATTATTTTCTTTAATCAAGCGACATAACTCACGATTATAGTTTTCAGGCAAACAGGTGCGCAGTTGTTCTATCGGCTTTTGCAGCATTTCAGAAGATAAATGACCTGATGATAAATGCACATAAGATTTTAATTTGTCAACGAGCGCTGTTTGAAATGAGCTCACTAAAACAGCCTTTAATTGGCCAATATTAAGCGGTTCACCGTGGGCATCGCCTTTGGCTTGATTAGCTTTAATGTGCTCAATCAGTTGTTTTCCTTGTTTGGGTTCGGTGGTGTTTGGCGCAGGCGCTGCAAACAACGTATTGAACGCATTCTGATTGTCGCTATCGACAATGGTGCGATTAAAACCGCTAGCAATATCGCCCATTTTAATGCCAACCCATTTAGCTTGAATGCCGCCTTCTGCGCTGGGTTGAAGCTGCCCCATATCATCGCAATAAAATTGATGTACCGTATTTGTAAGGGCAGGATAAGTGCTTTTTATCTCGCCCAGAAGCGTATTTACTTGTTCGTGTTGTCCTGACAAAGCATGTGTGTAGAGCCGATCAATCATGTTTGGTAGGGCAGGATATTGTGCGCCTATTTTTTCTAACCCCGCTTGTTTTGACTCTGAGCCTAGAAAGTCAGGTTTTATATTTGCCATTTTTAAAAAAGCGGCTGGAAAATCAGTAGGATGATGAATAACTTTAGCAAGAAAGCCTTCGAGTCCTTTATTGCTTATTTCATGTTCAGATAGCTGATCACCATAAAATAAACTAGCAAATTCATGTGTTGTTTCAAAAGAGGTGAGTCCGTGACCAATAATACTGCCGGGGAAAGGGTTGATTGTCATATTGGCAAGATTTTGTTCTCGAGCAGGATCATGCTTTGTTAAAGGCAAATAATCAGCGGCTTGTCTGATAAGAGGATTACAACCTTTAAGATCAAGGTCTGTTGCAAAGGTTTGGAAAATAAGATCGTCAAAGGCTTCTTGAGTAAGGGGTACACTGTTTTGTTCTTGAACCATTTTTGCGGCGATATTCATTGCAACAGAATATAAATGATCAATATTGCCCGAGCTGAGTCGAGAGACAAAGGGGCTATGCAAAAGTAATTTTTCCATCCGCTCCAGCTTATCTTGGGATAGGCCTGTAACATTGGGCGCTACAATGCCGCTTGCCGTAAGCTCTTTACTTATTCGTGTATTTTCTCCGCTGCCAAAGTTAGTTTGAAATTGTGCAATGACTTTACCTTGTTCTTCAGGATTATTAATGAGCATGCCGAGAACCGTTTCATGGGTTGCCGGCGGCTGTTCTTGCTGAATGGCTTCTCTTGCATTTTCATATATCACATTGGCCACTTTATCAGCCATTTTATTGGCATATGTTGGCGTATAACCTGAGTTTAATAAGTGTGTTATGACGGTTTGTTTTGCAGTCTGAGCCGTTGTGTTCACGCTCACAAGCATGTTGTGCCGACTTTCAATTGAGGCGATGGCGACAGGTGTGGCGTTGCTAAGATCAATGGGTGTAATGCCTGGATCTGCCATCGTAGGCTGAACCGTTCCAGAAAAAGCGCTAGATCGTGGGCTGGTTAAGAGGCCTTGAATGCCCAGAAAGTTTCCCGCAGTGGCTGCGTTTGTAGATGTTTCTATGCGAGGGGTGGTATTTATTTGGTTTGCTTTTGGAATCATAGAGTGCTTTTGCTAAAAATAAGTATGTTGTTTTTGTATCTAAATTTTAGCAGTGTTAAGCCTTATTATCTAATATCGCATTGAGACTATTTTTATAGTTCTTTTTTGACTAACGCCAGGCTATTTTATTTGATGCATTTCAACAGCTTAAAGCAAGCTTAAGTTTTTGATTATTAGCATGACGGCGGCAATAACGGCAATTGATGCAAAGCTTTGCTGTAATCGTTTGCTGGGTATTTTGGGGGCAATAATACGCCCACTGAGCATGCCTGCTAGCGTGCCAAAAGAAAAAGGGAGGGCAATGGCAAGATTAAGTTGGTTGCTCAATAAGCTTGCTCCAACATTGGCTAATGAAATAAGCGTGATAACAGCCAATGACGTGGTAACAATTGAATCTGTTGTGAGCGTTGTTAAGCGCTTTAAGGCAGGGTTAATGATAAAGCCACCCCCCACGCCTAATAGGCCAGATAAAAAACCACTTACTGCCCCGCAGAACGCCAGCGCCCAAGCGCAGCGGGCTTTCCATATAAAACGACCACTTTCCTGATTCATTGTGCAGGGTGTTTTGCGGGTTAATGCAGATTCACTGTCTTCAATTTTTTGTTGGGTTTGTTGATAGGCCCGATAGGCGATAAAAAGTAAAATAAAGGCAAGTAGAAAGCCTAAGAGGCGCATATCTAGCTGATGCGCCAACCATAAGCCGATGGGTGAAAAAAGCATGCCTATTCCTGCAATAAGCATGGCAGCTTTATAGCGAACGGTACCTGCTTTTAGGCCCATGCCGGCGCCTAGTGCAGCAGAAAGACTCACAGCAAGCAGCGCAATGGGGGCGGCAGCTGTAATACTAAGATTTAAGGCAAAAACAAGCAGCGGCACCGCAATGATGCCTCCTCCTGCACCCGTGAGCGCTAAAATCAGACCAATCACAACACCTAAAATAAAAGGGATTAACATTTTTTAGCGGCTCGAAATCAGTCGGTTATAAACTTCAAATAAGGCCATGCCAGCGAGCATGCTGAAAACAAAGATGAGTGGTTTTGCGCCTAAAGATAATGAAACAAGCGCAGGCCCAGGACAAAATCCCGCCAGCCCCCAGCCTGTACCAAAAACAAGGCTACCAAAAACAAGTTTAGAATCAATTTTTTTTGCGTGAGGCCAAGAAAAATCATTGCCAAGCAGTGCTTTTGAGCGTGCTTTTCCTAATTTAAAAGCAGGAATGCCAATAAATATTGCACCCATCATGACGAAGGCAAGAGAAGGGTCCCACGCGCCAAAAAGATCAAGAAAGCCGATTACTTTTGAAGGATTGGTCATACCTGAAAAAATAAGCCCTATCCCAAAAAGTAAGCCTGAGAGCAGCGCGATAAAAGCATGCATTTTATCTTTCCCTCTTAGCGTAATTTATGGCTGATAAAGACAGTAATAAACCCTGCCAACATAAACGATAGTGTGGCAACAAGTGAGCGCAAAGAAAAACGAGATAAACCACAAACACCATGCCCGCTTGTGCAGCCTGAGCCAAGCCGTGAGCCAATACCGACAAGAAAACCGGCAATAATAATCATTATATTATTAGTGTGAATTTCAATAACGGGTAAGGGGGCTAAAAGTAAGTAACACAATGGGCTTAATGCTAAGCCAATAATAAAGAGCGCTCGCCACAATGTATCATTTTTTTTGGGATTGAAAAGGCCGCCCAAAATACCGCTTATGCCTGCTATTTTCCCGTTAACAAGCAATAAAATAAGTGTGGCAAGACCAATAATCATCCCGCCGATAAAAGAAGAAGTAGGCGTAAATGCCGCTAAGTTTATGCTCATCAGCGCGCTCCTTTTGAGTTCCTTAATTGATGAGAATCAATCACTATAATTCACGATTATCGTGTAACCTCAAGCGAGTATTGCCTGCTCTTTCGAGTGTAATGCGATGCAATACATTTAGCTCTATTTTTATTAATTATTAGGAGATAGCTTATGATCTTTCGTCAATTATTTGATGAGCTTTCCTGTACTTATACTTATTTATTAGGATGCAGAGAAACTGGATTAGCGTTATTGATCGATCCGGTTATTGTCACGGTGGAGCGCGATCTTTCTGAAGTTAATCGATTGGGGCTTAAGCTGGCTTATAGCGTTGATACGCATATTCATGCTGATCATATTACCGCTGCGCGTGAGCTGAAAAAAAGAGTGGGGTGTAAAATTGCAATGCCTGCTTTTGATAATCTGTCCTGTTGTGATATTGGTTTAGAAGAAGGCATTCCTTTAAAAATGGGTGGTATTGAGCTTCATTCTTTACATACACCCGGGCATACGCCGGGTCACTTCTCTTATCTTTCCGGTGCGCAGGTGTTTACGGGCGATGCGTTATTAATTGATGGTTGTGGCCGCACTGATTTTCAAAATGGCGATTCAGAGGCTTTATATAAAAGTGTGGTGCAGAAACTCTTCTCGTTACCTGATGAAACATTAGTTTATCCCGGCCATGATTATAGTGACAGATGTGTTTCTAGCATCATTCAAGAGAAAAAAAGAAACCCACGCTTAGGAAATAAAACGCTTGAAGAGTTTAAATTTATTATGGCCAATCTTAAATTGCCTTACCCTAAATTTATTGAGTATGCCGTGCCGGGTAATCAGCAGTGTGGCGTATGTCCTGATCATTTACCGGAAAACCTTGAGAAATATTGTGGCTATATGACCCATAGCATTCAAGGATAATTTAAATATTTTGGCTAAAATTTATACATCGGTGATGTAGTTATCATTATTTTAGATTGGTATAATCCTGCACTCAAAAAGTTGAGGTGTCGCTTGCATCCAGAATCTTTTTTTCTGCTTTTTGACTATTTTTTGGGGGAAATACGATGTTTTCATTGATAATAAAAGAAAGGAAAGCTTTCTTTTATGGTGCTGCTTTATTTTTTTTTACAGTTTTAGCTTGGGGTTTGGTGCAGTTTTATTTTTTTCGCCCCGATAGTATTGTAAACGATTGGATGGGATGGCGAGAGTCTGACACTCAATCCATCGCACTGAATTTTTTGAAGAATAAATTTAATATTTTTTATCCTGAAGTAAATTGGGCAGGGCCAGTTAATGCCTTTATTGAAACGGAGTTTCAGCTTTATGCCGCTTTAATTGCCCTTATTATGAAAGTGGTGGGTCCTGCCGAATGGCCAGGGCAGATCATCTCGCTGCTTTCAATAATGATGAGTTCTGTGGTTATGTTTTTTTGTTTGCATAAGCGTTTTTCGCTTTATGCAAGCACCCTCGGCGCGCTCAGCTTATTGACATTTCGTGGCGTTATTTTTTTGTCAACGTCTGTTCAGCCTGACGCTTTTGCCTTTTTATTTTTTACGTTGTCTTTTTCAGTTTTTTTGGATTATCTGGATAATCCATGCCGCCGCACCTTGTTGTGGTACGTTTTGTGGACAGCGCTTGCTGGCTTAATTAAACCAACCACACTTTCTATTGGTGTTGCCCAGGCAATCATGGCTGTTTTGATTAATGGCAAAGTATTGAGAAGACCTAGTTTATGGATGGCCTGGTTACTCATTCTGGCTATTGTTGCCGCTTATCTTTTGCATGGCGCTTATTTGTATAAAACCTATGGTTATACTTTTGGCATTTTAAGTGGGGGTGATTCTAAGTCTCCCAAAGCTGAACATTTAATTATTCCCTGGCTTTATAAAGACTTAATTAAACAAGCCATTCTTTGGGGCGTTAATATTTTAGGTGTGATGGGCGCCGCTTACTTGCTTGTTCGTGGAAAAATAAAAGAAGTTGAAATGGCGCTAGCGGTGTCTTACGGCATGTTATGCCTAGCGGCAATGCGTTATATGCACGATGAGTTTGGTGAGCATTATCATATCTATGCGGTGATCTTAAGCGTATGGCTTTTCGCTAAAATGCTGGATGATTTAGAGAAAATATGCGCCCAGCATAAGTTTATGCATCGTGCTTTGATATTGTCTTCTCTTGTTTTAATTGGCGGGCATTATGCCTATCAAGCGAAGGATCGTTTAAGTTACAACCGAGATGACTTATCGCCCATTCTTTCGTTTGGCGAAGAGATGAAAAAAGTTATTCCGCCAGGTGAAGTAATTGTTGTGAGGAGCAGCGAAAATTCCTATAACAAATTTTGGCGCACGATTAATAACTTTGAAGATCCGCGTCTTTTTTATATTTCCGAAACAAAAGGCTGGATTATGGCTAATGACCATTTCGGTACAGATGTTATCGAGGCGCGCTATAAAGCAGGCGCACATTATTACGTTGAAGTGTTTTTAGAGCGTAAAAATAAGGGAGAAGATCCCGCTTTTTATCAGTGGCTTCAGGCTCACGGCGAGCCATTGCTTCATAATGAAAAAGGCATGATTTATCGTTTCTCTCAGCCGTAATAGCAGCCGTAATAGCAGCCGTAATAGCCATAGTAATTTTAATAAAAGTGGAATAAAAAAATTGGCTCGTCAGCTATTCTTATTTATAAAGCTAGTTTTTCAGTGAGGGAAGGATAAACAATAAAATGAGCAGCAAATTGGATTTATCTCAATCAGTTATTGAGCTGTTTGAAGCTCAAGTAAAAAAAACACCCTCACATATTGCGCTGAGCACAACTGGGGGCGGCGCAACTTATCGTGAGCTAGATCAGTGTGCTAATCGAGTTGCTCATTATCTTATTTCTCAGGGCGTGACTGTTGGCGATGGTGTGGGCTTTTGCCTTGATCGCGGGATGCCCATGATTGCTGTGATGTTAGGTATTCTAAAAGTCGGGGCTTTTTATGTGCCGATGGATGTCGAATATCCGGATGAGCGCATTCAATATATGGCACAAAATGCCGCCGTTAAGTTTATTTTTGTTCAAGAAAATAAAGCAAAGCTATTTGATGCAAGCTCCATCGCTTATGCGAGTCTAGAAAAAGCAATGCTTTTATCTGATCTTTTTAGTGCTCATTCTGACGGGCCTTTTATTCGTCATGATTCTTTATTAGAAAAGCTTATTTATATTATTTATACGTCAGGTTCAACAGGAAAACCAAAGGGCGCAGGCGTTTATCATAAAGGCTTTGTTAATCTCATTGCCTGGTATGTGGGTGAGTTTGATATGGGAAGTGGTGACACTTTGCTTCACATGACCTCACCTGCTTTTGATTTAACACAAAAAAATATTTACGCGCCTTTACTCGTCGGCGGCAAACTGTGCCTATTAGAAGGCAATTATTATGATGCCAATAAGATTGCCAACCACATTGAATGCTTTGAAGTCACGCGATTAAACTGCACGCCCAGCGCTTTTAGTGGTTTGGTTTACCATGCTGATGGCGATCGTTTTCGTGAGCTGCGCACGCTGAAAACAGTTTTTCTCGGCGGTGAGCCTATTCAAACCTCCCGTTTGCTCAGCTGGAAAAATAATGATCATTGTCAGGCGGAAGTGGTGAATAGTTATGGCCCAACTGAATGTACAGATGTTTGTGTTTTTTATCGGCTTGGCAACTTTACGCATTATTTAGATGTTGGGGTTCCCATAGGTCGCCCTGTTGATCACTTTGAGCTGCATATATTAGATGAAAATTTAAAGCCGGTTGCCAAGGGTGAGATTGGTGAATTATGTGTTGGTGGTTTAGGCGTTGGCGCAGGTTACTTTGGTTTGCCTGAGCTGACTGAAGAAAAATTTATCAATAATCCTTTTGGTAAAGATAAAATCTACCGAACAGGCGATAGCGTGCGTTGGTTGCCTAGCGGTAATTTAGGTTATTTAGGTCGAATTGATCAACAAGTAAAAGTGCGTGGTTTTAGAATTGAATTAGGTGAAGTAGAGCGTGCGCTTGAGAATCATCCAGAAATTTCAAGTGCGGCCGTCAGCGCTTTTCTTGATAAGACAGGTGAAAATCGTCTTGTCGCTTATTTGGTATCAACTCTGGCATCAAAAAGTACAACCTCTCACCCCTCTGCTTCTATTTTGAGAGCCTTTTTACAAAAAACACTGCCCGATTTTATGTTGCCGACATCATGGCTATTTTTAGCCGCTTTGCCTATGACACCCAATGGTAAATTGGATCGCAAGGCTTTGCCTAAGCCTAGCTTTGAGCGGCCTGATTTGGACACGCCTTACATCACACCGTTACAACCTTCAGAGCTCTTTTTTCTTGAGATGTGGCAAGGTATTTTGGCTTTAGAAAAGATTGGTTTGAATGATCGATTTTTTGAGCTGGGCGGCACATCCGTTAAAGCAATAGAACTGATTAACCAGTTGCAATCAAAGCTTAAAATTAAAATACCCATTGTTCAGTTTTTTCGTAATCCTACCTTGTTCGGTTTAACGGCTTATTTATGGCAGAGCGCGAAAGAAGTGATGGCTAAGCTGTTTCCTGCTGAAGCTGCCCAGCGCGTTCCTCAAGAAACTGATCAGGCGGTTAAATCGCTCCGTGCTCGCGTCCAAACATATGAAGATATTGCAATTATTGGCATGGCAGGTCGCTTTCCGGGCGCTGCAGATCTTGATATCTTTTGGGAAAATTTAAAGGCAGGCGTCGAATCTATTCAGTTTGCAACGAATGAGGATTTATTAGCAGCTGGCGTTTGTGAAAATGATCTTAATGATCCGCTGCATATTAAAGCCTATGCCAGTCTTGATGATGTTGAGTATTTTGATGCTGGTTTTTTTGGCATTATGCCTCGTGAAGCTGAGCTGATGGATCCCCAGCATCGTTTATTTTTAGAAATGGCATGGAGTGCGTTAGATAACGCAGGTTATTCAAAAGAAGAAAAAAGAAATCATCTGAATATTGGTGTTTATGGTGGTATCGCACGTGATGCTTATCTGACTCATTTTGTCGCTCGTCATCCACAGTACCGTGATCAGCTAGGTGATTATCAGGTGCAGATGGGTAACGATAAAAACTTTCCTGCTACGCGTGTTGCCTACAAGCTAAATTTATCGGGCCCTGCCCTTAATATTCAAACAGCGTGTTCTTCTTCAGGCGTTGCACTTCATTTAGCGTGCCTTGCCTTAAAAAATGGCGAGTGCGATATGGCGCTAGTGGGCGGCGGGCGCGTCCTGGTGCCGACGAAAGCGGGATACCGTTATGTTGATGGCGGTACTTTATCGAAGGATGGACATATTCGTGCTTTTGATGAGCAAGCGTCAGGCATGGTGCGTGGTAGTGGCATGGCTTTTCTTTTATTAAAACCACTTCAGCAGGCACTAAAAGAGGGTGATCCTATCCGTGCTGTGATTAAAGGCACGGCAATTAATAACGACGGCTCAGATAAAGCAGGTTATACCGCGCCGAGCATTGAAGGTCAGCGAAAGGTGATTCTTTCCGCTTTAGCCGCCGCTGAAGTTTCAGCTGATAGCATTCAGTATGTTGAAGCGCATGGAACAGGCACAGCGCTAGGGGATCCTATTGAAATTGCGGCCTTGACCGCCGCTTACGGAGAATTTACCGATAAAAAGCAGTTTTGCAGAGTCGGTTCTGTGAAAACAAATATCGGTCATATTGATGCCGGTGCCGCTGTTGCCGGTATTATTAAAACTGTTTTATCGCTTGAGCAGGGTTTTATTCCTGCAACATTGAATTTTAATAAACCTAATCCGCATATTGATTTTGAATCAACTCCTTTTGTTGTGAATGCTGTTTTATCTCGATGGCCTGTTGACAGTAACGCAATAAGACGTGCAGGCGTGAGCAGTTTTGGTTTGGGGGGGACAAACGCACATATTATTCTTGAGGAGGCACCTCATAGGTTTTTAGGTGACGCATGTGAGGTTGATATACCTGCCGGCATGCCCTGGGTTTTAATTCCTGTTTCTGCAAAAACGGAAGCTTCGCTTTGCAAGAACGTACAGTATTTGTCTGATTATGCGCATGATCGTCTTGATGTTTCACCTGCTGATCTTGCTTATTCTGTGCAAGAGGGCAGGCTTGAGATGGTGTATCGTGAAGCGCTCATTGTGTCTGCTCATCATCACGCCCAGCCGCGCAAAATTGTTACGGCTCTTTCAAAGCCAGAAGGCCAAAAATTTAGAAAAATAAAGCCTGAAAATAGGCTGGTTTTCATGTTTCCAGGTCAGGGCGCTCAACATGCTGGTATGGCAAGAGCGCTTTATGCTGGCAATACTTTTTTCCGCAAGATTGTTGATGAGTGTTGTGATTATTTTAATCTACATCTTAAGCAGAACCTACGCACTTTGTTGTTTGGTGTTGGCAAAGAAGCGGAGGCGAATGAGACGCTTAGAAATACACAATATACGCAGCCGGCTCTTTTCACGATTGAGTATGCGTTAGCAAAACTATTGCTCGAGCTTGGCTTTAATCCCTTTGCCATGATTGGGCACAGTATTGGTGATTATGTCTCTGCTTGTATTGCAGGCGTTATGTCACCTAAAGACGCGGCCTTTCTTGTTGTTAAACGCGCTGAATGTATGCAAGCCATGCCGCAAGGGAGCATGCTTGCTATTCGTGAAAAAGT
>CAMAPQ010000037.1 GCA_945860125.1 Klebsiella pneumoniae | reverse complement strand
TACGAACTGTCTCTTCATGAATGCGAAGAGCTACAGCAATATTTTTGTCTGTCCATTCTTCTGATTTCAGCAGCACAGCTTTAATTCGATCAGCCACGCGCTTATCTCGCTCCTTTTTATGGTGTAACTCTAGGTCTCTCTTTTCAGGCACTAACAAATTGATTTCCATAGAGAGTTTATAAATGACTTTTTTAAATCATTCAAGCGTTTTGATTGGCGATGGGTATATGATGAAGATGTTTAAAAAAACTAAGCAAAAAATTGCTTTAATATCTTTATATCTGCTTGCTATATTTTATAAAATGAACCAGAATTAGCCCGCTTTTGTGATTCAATGGTAGTTACATTGGTTCCCTCGCAATGTGAAGCTGCGAACCCCGCCAGGTCCGGAAGGAAGCAACGGTAGTAGTCGAGCATGTGCCGAGGTAAGGCTGGTGTAACTGCCTCCATCTTTTCTTTATATATTCTTCACGCCTCTCTTAAGTTTATGCCTATCCTTTCATTATCTAATAATGCTTGCCGATCATCATGCCTTACTTGTTATTTTGATATGAAACCAATTATGCTCCCGACTTAGGCTGCCTATTTATATTTTAATGAATGGTGAAATGAGTTGAATCATCAAGTGTTGGCCAGAAAATGGCGTCCAAAATTTTTTGAAGATATGCTTGGGCAGGCGTTGATTGTCCAGGCTTTGCAAAATGCATTGCGGCAAAATCGTTTGCATCATGCTTATTTATTTACGGGTACACGTGGTGTGGGTAAAACAACCCTTGCAAGAGTATTTGCGAAGGGCTTGAATTGTGAGAAGGGTGTTATGCCAGAACCCTGTGGTGTTTGTTCTATTTGCCGTGAAATTGATCAGGGTACTTTTGCTGATTTGCTAGAAATTGACGCAGCTTCTCGCACCAAAGTAGATGATACTCGAGAGATCTTAGATAATATTCAGTACCTACCATCCCGTGGGCGCTATAAAATATATTTAATTGATGAAGTACATATGCTATCTACGCATAGCTTTAATGCATTGTTAAAAACATTGGAAGAACCACCTGCCCATGTTAAGTTTTTGCTTGCAACCACTGACCCTCAAAAAATTCCGTCCACAGTTCTGTCTCGTTGTATTCAATTTGTATTAAGAAGCTTAAGTGAAGATCAAATTAAACAACACTTAGCAATGGTCTTATCAAAAGAGACGATTCTATTTGATGAAGAAGCGCTTACTTTATTGGCCCGTGCTGCATCAGGCAGTGTGAGAGATGCTTTAAGTCTTACTGATCAAGCCATTGCTTTGGGCGCAGGCATAGTGCATTTTGATGAAGTGCGTGCGATGTTAGGGGGGGCAGATCGAGAGCAGGTTATTGAACTTTTAACCGCTGTATTTTCAGGTGATTTAAACGTAGCCTTAGAGATTGTTCATCAGTTTTCACAAAAAAGTGTTGATTTTTTAAAACTCACGGATGAAGCCCTTGAAATCTTGCATCGGATATCGTTACTTCAGGTTGTTAAATCAGTGCCTACCTCTTTTTCTGGAGAGGCGCTTCTTCAACTGTTAGCTGCTGAGGTTTCGCCTGAAGATTTACAGTCTATTTATCAGTCTGCCTTATTCGCAAAACGTGATATGCCTTATGCGCCATCATCTCGTGCTGCCTTTGAAATGTTTTTGATTCGCATGAGTCTTTTTTCTGTAGGCGTTAAAAAAAAAGTTTTAAAGCAGGCTCAGATTGAGCTGGTTGTGGTTAAGCCACTTTTAGTGGAGGCTGAGGCGCCTCATTTGGAAGTGCATGCTATCGGTTTGTCCTTAGCTGAAGAATGGGTTGTATGGGTTAGTGCGCTTACTTTAGAGGCAGGCTTACAAAGTATCGCTGAGCATCTCGCTTTATCTGAAATAAATGAAGGTGTTTGGCGCTTTATTTTAGCGCCAAAATATGCTGTTCTATGGGATAAAGGACGTAGCGAAAAAATTAAAATTGCATTAAAAAATTGGTGCTTTCAGCAAAATAATTGTTTTAATCATATGGAGGTTGAGATAAGAGAAGATAAGGTTTTATTATCTCCCTATCTTCAGCGGGAAGTGCTGCGGCAAGAAAAAAGCAAGCGTATTGTTACTGTATTGCAAGATGAGCCTTTTATTGCTGAAATTGTAAAACGATTTGCTGTTTCTTGGGATGAGTCTTCTATTATTTTTCATTAATTATATGCTTAAAAGGCGGTTGGCTATGACTGATAATAATGATCCTTTTGCTGGTATGAAGGGTGATTTTGGCGCCATGATGAAGTCTGCGAAAGATGTTTTGGTCAAGATGGAAAGCGTGAGAAAAGAGCTTGATCAAACAGAAGTTATAGGCGAAGCGGGTGCAGGGCTTGTGAAAGTTATTATGTTTGCAAATATCACTGTTAAAAAAGTTGAAATTGATATAAGCCTGATGAAGGAAGATAAAGCTGTTTTAGAGGAGATGGTAGCCTCTGCGATGGCAAATGCTATTCGTAAAGCGGAAGCAAAACAAAAGGAAAAAGCTGCTGCAATTACGAATGGTTTCCCCATGCCTGGTCGTGCAGGTAGTGGTTTTAATCCAACTGATTCTGGTCATTTTAAGGCATAAGTATGAGGCAGTTTCCTCCTAAATTACGCGCTTTAATTGAGGCTTTAAAATGCTTGCCTGGCGTAGGTCCTAAAACAGCGCAGAGAATGGCTTTAACGCTGATTGATCGCAAAAGAAAAGAGGCAATTTTATTATCACAGACGCTTAATAGCGCACTTGAGGCAATTCAAAAATGCGCGCGCTGCCGTTTTTTCACTGAAAATAAAGTCTGTGATTTGTGTATTGATGCCCTGAGAGATACTTCTCAGTTATGTATTGTTGAGTCGCCAGCAGACTTGTTAGCGATAGAGGGCGTGCGTGTTTATACCGGTTTATATTTTGTATTGATGGGCAGGCTTTCACCCTTAGAGGGTGTTGGTCCTGAGCAGCTTGGTATACCGCTACTGATAGAACGTCTCAGAGTAAATATCTTAAAAGAAGTGATTTTAGCAACAAATCTAACGATTGAAGGTGAAACAACAGCGCACTATCTTTTAAATCTATTTGAGCATTTAAAAGCAAAAGAAGGCTTAAAATTTAAGGTAACTCGTATTGCGCAAGGTGTGCCAATGGGGGGGGAGTTGGAGCAGATTGATCCAAGAACATTATTTAATGCACTTCATAAACGTGAGAGTTGGTTTGAATCTATTGTAGAAAATGAGTCATTAAATTAGGTAAATGCGTGGATTATTATAAAAATCATACTTCGATAACTTACATCGCCTCAGAACAAGCCTTGTGTGAATGGTGTAATGAGTGGCGTAGCGCACAGCTTCTTGCTGTTGATACTGAGTTTATTCGTACCAATACTTTTTATCCTAAGCTTGCTTTGATACAGGTTGCGGTTGATTCTTTGCCTGATCGCCAGTTTATTATTGACCCTCTTGAAATTCAGGATTTAACGCCTTTTTTTGCGCTACTAAAAGAAGAGCATCCAATTAAAATTTTGCATTCTGGTAGCGAAGATTTAGAGATTTTTTTTCATCTTACCGGTGAATTGCCTGCTCGTGTAATCGATACCCAAATTGCAGCGTGTTTAATGGGTGATCCTCTTCAGATGGGTTATTCTTCATTGTTAAGCAAGCATTTATCCATAGAGATTAGTAAAACTGAGACCAGAACAAATTGGTTGATGAGACCTTTAACTGCGCTCCAAGTTGATTATGCGGCGATTGATGTTAAATACTTAATTGATTTATATGCCTACCAAATGAGCCTCATTGAGCCACTAAATAGAGTCTCTTGGCTTGAAGAAGAGTGTGAAAATTTTAAAAATAAAATTATAAAACAAAGAGATATTTACTACCCTGTTCATAAAATGGGCGATCTAAAAGGTTTGAGTTCTCATGAGAAAAACAAAGCAAGAGCCTTGGTGCTATGGCGGGAGAAAATTGCGCGTGAAGAAGACGTGCCGCGTCGTTTTGTGCTGAGTGATGACTCTCTTCTTAAGTTATCTCGGCGTCATTCAGTAAAAATGCAGGATCTTTTTTCTTTTGAGTTATCTTCTAAAGTCGTAAAAAAATATGGCGATCAAATTATTGGTAAGCTTGTTGAAAAAAATACTTTTGATTGGAGTGCTATAGATCTTCCAGAAGAAAATGAGACGATCTTGCCTTCTGATCTTAAGCCTTTAGCTTGTAATATTATAAGCGCAATTGCCGTTGATCTTGGTTTGGACCCTGTTTTTCTTTTACCTAAGCGATTATTACAACTTGCGTTACACTATTTTTGGGATTGCTATATTTTACGCAAAGAGGCAGTGCTTCTTTCTCATGAGTTGCAGGGTTGGCGAAAAGAAGTGGTTGTTTTTCCCTTGTTTGAAGCGTTGAAGCATCAGTTTGTAATATTCCAATCTGTTAGCGCTAATTAATTCTATTTCGAGATTAATGCGCAACCTTGTGTTAATCCTCTGCTATATTTCTGTGATGATCAATCTATAAAATGGAATTTTTGTACGATGTTAGTTGAGTATCAAACACTCTGGCATGTCTATATTTCTGCAACAGCTCTGATAGTGGCTTTGCTTGCTATCATATTGCGTTTTCACCGGTGGCATTTACTAAAGTTTTTAATTTTAGCTTGGGTCTCCTTGGCTTTTTTAATGCCTTCACTTGAGCCTGAAGCAGAAAATTGGCGTGTGCCCGCTTTAATTAAATGGGCCTTTTTACAGGGTTTTAGTGAGAAGAAAGGTGAGGTGCCTTTTCCTGCCGAGATTGTTGCTTTGGGTTTGCTCATGACGGTTGGGATGATTTTATTAGAGGCGCTATTTAGATTTATTTTTTTTAAAGTCAGACAAAAAACGCACAAGGCTCATGTACAAGCTAAAAACAAGGAGCCTGCGTGAAGTACTCGTCTTTTTTAAGAAGGATGAAAAATAATTGTATCCGCGTGACTATTTTTCATCCTTTGTGTTTTATCGGCGCTGCTTCTAGCTATGCTATAACGGATAGCGTTACAGGCACATCGCCCTCGGTTGCGTCAAGTTATGATGTAAGAGTGATCGTTGATATTTCTGGCAGTATGAAAAAAAATGATCCAATCAATCTTCGTATTCCTGCTATTAATTTATTAGTCAAATTGTTGCCTGAAGAGAGTCTGGCAGGAATTTGGACTTTTGCTCAGAAGACGAATAACCTCGTTCCTTTGCGTAAAGTCACGCCTGCTTGGCGTAATTTGGCCGAGGTTGAGGCTAAAAAAATTAATTCATTGGGTCAGTTTACGCATATTGGTTTAGCGCTAGAGCAAGTCTTTAATGATTTTGATCAGGATAAAAAAGGTCATTCTGTTTTACATCATTGCATTTTATTGTCTGATGGAATGGTTGATATCGCGCTTGATCCTGCTTTGAATGTGCAAGAAAAAAATAGGATTTTACGCGAGGTATTGCCTAAATTTAAGAAAAGAAATATTCATATTCATGCGATTGGTTTGTCGCAAGAAGCAGATCGAGCTTTTTTATCTCAGCTTTCTTTTGAAACACAAGGTGTTTTTGTCTTAGCAAATAATGCAGATGAGCTAATGAAAGCTTTTTTAAAAGCGTTTGATAGTGCCATTCCCCAGCAACAGCTCCCCATTGAAAATGATCAGTTTATCGTTTCTGACGATATTAAAGAGTTCACGGCGCTGATTTTATTGGATAAAGCGAAAGAGCAAAAAGAAACAGTACTTTATTCTCCGGATGGACAACTTTTAAATCAAGCATCGAGCAAACCTAACGTAAAATGGCATCATAGTGTTGAGTATGATTTGATTACTGTAGAAAAACCGGCAGTTGGTCGATGGGGTGTTAGTGCTCAGATGCGTCCTGATAGTCGTATTACCATTGTTAGTGATTTAAATCTTGCGATGACAGGTGTTATTCCTCATCTTTTTGCTGGGCAAGCCCAGCAGTTTTCATTAAGTGTATTGAATAAAAATGAAGCTATTAAAGATAAAGATTTTTTGTCTTTAATTGATGTAAGTTTAAAACAATTACATCCTGTCTCACAAAAAACTTGGAATGTTGATGTTTCCTCTTCTTCTAAGCATGAAATTCGGTTACCAGAACAAGGGGCTTGGAAGGTTAAGTTAAAAGGAACCCTTATTCCGGGTGATCATGAAATTACGCTCAATGCTGAGTCTAAAACCTTTTCGCGCAAAGTAATGCAAAGATTCACAGTGCATGATGAGTTACTTTCGGTGCAACAAAAAACACATGAGGTTGCAGGGCGGGTAGAAAATTATTTTGAAGCAATATTAAAAAGTAATCTTGTCGCGACTTCTGGTTTTAAAATAACGGGTATGGTTAAAAATGAGAAGGGCATTGAGTTGCCCGCAGCGGTTGAGTCAATTGCTGCGGGTACTTGGAAAATAAAAGCGCCAGAAGACATTGCCTTAGGCAGTTATACGCTGATGCTGAATATTGGCGCTGAATCTTTATCTGGCGAACCTTTAACGTTATCTCAAGGGCCTTATCAAGTGACGGCAGCTACGCCGATAACACCGCCTGTAGAAAAAGAGGCCTCGGTTGAGCCTGTTAGGGAGCCTGCTAAGCCTGCCACAAAAGAGGTGCCTCCTGTGGCTGAGCCAGAAAAAGCTGCTACTTCATGGTGGATATGGGGCAGCATTATAGGTGCTATAAATCTGTTTCTTTTTATAGCCGGCTGGCTCGTTTATAAAAAGCTCATTAAAAAAGATGAAGATGAAGGGCTTGCTGATGAAGAAAAAATAAAAAATATTCTAGATGAAAGTGATCGCGTGGCCGCTGAAATTTCAGATAACGATCAGTCTGAAGATTCTAATCATCTTGATTTAGAGCTTGACGACGATTTGAATAATACGAGTGAGGCGGATGATAAAATTGAAGATTTTGGCATCAGTAAAGATTTTGGTGAGGGTGACAAATAGTTACTTTGCATGCTAGATTCCCTCTCTTTTTAAGGGGCGTTTTAAGTGGAGGATAGAGGCATGCAGTTTGAAGGTACAGAGCGTTATATTGTAACTGATTCATTAAGGTTAGCGATTAATTCAGCGATTCGTTTACAAAAACCATTGTTATTAAAAGGGGAGCCCGGAACAGGCAAAACCTTATTAGCAGAAGAAGTCGCAAGTAGTTTAAATATCCCGTTCATTCAGTGGCATGTTAAATCTACAACCAAAGCTCAACAAGGGCTTTATGAGTATGATGCTGTTTCTCGTTTGCGCGATTCTCAGCTAGGTTCTGATCGTGTGGGAGAGATTGCTCATTATATTAAGAAGGGAAAATTATGGGAGGCCTTTTCATTACCAACGCCTTCTGTTTTGCTCATAGATGAAGTAGATAAAGCAGATATTGAGTTTCCAAACGATTTATTGCTTGAATTAGACAAAATGGAGTTTTTTGTTTATGAAACACAGCAGGTTGTGCGGGCTATTCATCGGCCAATCGTCATTATTACCAGTAACAATGAAAAAGAATTACCGCCTGCTTTTCTAAGGCGCTGCTTTTTCCATTATATTGAATTTCCAGACAAGCAAACGTTATTAAAAATTATTAAAGTGCATTTTCCTATATTAAAAGAAAAGCTTGTTAATGATGCTTTGGAGATATTTTTTGAGCTTAGACAAGTGCCCGGTTTGAAAAAGAAGCCAACGACTTCTGAATTAATTGACTGGTTAAAATTGTTAATGTCTGATGACATTCCTGAGAGTATTTTACAGTCTCAAGAAGCAATGAAAGCCATCCCACCGTTACATGGGGCATTAATTAAAAATGAGCAAGATGTCCATTTATTAGAAAGGCTTGCTTTTATGCATCGCCGTAAAAATCGATAGTAAAAGAGTAGTCGTTCTATGTTAATTGATTTTTTTCTTTCGCTTCGCGCGCATAAATTACCAGTATCCATTATTGAGTTGACTGATTTATTATCAGCTCTTGAGCAGCAACTCGTTTTTTGTGATCTAGAGCAGTTTTACCATTTGGCGCGCACGATTTTAGTTAAAGACGAAAAGTTTTATGATCGTTTTGATCGTGCCTATGCTGCTTTTTTTAAAGGAATTGATACTTTAAGCTTAGAAAAACTATTGGCTGATTTGCCTGAAGAATGGCTTAAGAAAATTGTTGAAAAAACATTATCGCCTGAAGAGCGAGCACAACTTGAAAAATATGACTTAGAAACTTTGATGAAGATGTTGGAGGCGCGTTTAAAAGAACAAAAGCATCGGCATCAAGGTGGAAATAAAATGATTGGTACAGGCGGAACCTCGCCTTTTGGTGCTTTTGGCGATCACCCTACCGGTATTCGCATTGGTGGGCACTCAAGAAACCGAAGCGCTGTAAAGGTTTGGGAGGAACGACGTTTTAAAAATCTTGATGATTCTTTAGATATTACTGAGCGCAATACACGTGTTGCGTTACGTGCGCTTAGAAAAATGACGCGAGTGGGTATACAAAGTGAGCTTGATTTAGATAGTACCATTCATGCGACTGCTCAGCAGGCAGGTTGGTTAGATATAAAAATGCAGGCTGAAAAAAAGAATGCAATTAAGTTGCTTGTTTTTTTTGATGTGGGCGGCTCTATGGATCAGCATGTTAGAACATGCGAAGAATTATTTTCAGCTTTTCGTTCAGAAGTAAAACATCTTGAATATTATTACTTTCATAATTGTTTTTATGAGTCAGTTTGGCATGATAATTTTAGGCGATCTACCGAAAGAGTGCCGACTTTAGACGTGCTTAATAAGTTTAATAGCGATTACAAAGTTATCATTATTGGCGATGCAACAATGTCGCCTTATGAGATTGGTGCTGTGGGCGGTAGTGTTGAACATAGGAATGAAGAGACCGGAGAGGTATGGTTAACGAGGGTTAAAGAACACTTTAATAAGGTTGCCTGGCTAAACCCTGAACCTATTGAATATTGGGAGCATGTGCCTTCGTTAAAATGGGTGCAAACTATTTTAAAAGGACACATGTTTCCCATGACTGTTGATGGGTTAGGTGCTTGTGTTGACTACCTCATGAAAGGTGGTTGTTGATTTCGTTATATTTTTATTTAGCCAATCAATAAGATTTTCTAGTACTTCAGGTGCGTTAATTTCATTAAGCATTTCATGTCTGCCTTCTTTATAAAGTTTCATCTCAATATTTTTTGCGCCAATATGTTTTATTTTGTGAGAGAGCTCTTTTAGTTGCTTGCCATATAAGCTGACAGGATCTTTATCACCACCAAAAAAATAATAGGGGATATTTTTAGGGAGTTTATTAAATTGATGGTGCGTAAATAAATCAACTAAACCATAGGCAAAATCTTCCCATAATTTTGCAGTACAAATAAAGTTGCACTTAGGATCTTCTTTATATTGATCAACAACGCTTATATCTCGGCTGATCCAATCAGATTGCGTACGCTGTGGACGACATTTTTTGTTATAACCTAAAAAAGCGATTTTATCGACCCACTTACTTTTTCCTGTAACGCCTAAGCGCATTCTTTCTGCTTTAGCAATGAGCCCCAACGCTTTACAAATAAAAGGTGGTTTATAAGCTGAGCCAGAGCCAATAAAAGCAGCAACACTTTTAGGGTGTAACTGTAAGTAGGACATGGAAATAAATGAGCCCATGCTATGACCTAGTAAAATAAGGGGTTTATCAGGGAAGGTTTTTCTAATAAATTTATGCACAAAAAAAAGATCTCTAACTGTTTTTTGCCAGCCATACTGGTTTGCAAAATGTCCTAATTCTTCATTTTTGGAAATTGATAAGCCATGACCTCTGTGATCATGTGAGATGACAATATACTTCGCTTGGTTCAAGGCAAGGGCAGCATTGCGATATCTTGCGCTATGTTCAGCAACACCATGGCAAATATGAATAATTCCTTGAATTTGATTGAGCGGATGATGATCAGGTATCCATATACGTGCAGGAATTAAGCTTTGATCATCGCGCAGAATCGTTTCAATTTTTTCCATGGTCAATTTCTCCTATTTTTTGCCGTTCATTATCGCTCAGTATGAATATTATGAATCAAGTATTTAATATTGGGAACAGCCTTATTGTTGCTTTTAATTCTTAATAGAAAATAATGCTTTTTTTAAAAGTGGTTAGGGTAGAATGCGTTAGTTTTTAATTCTAATTTTTTTATTATGAGGTGTATTCGTATGAAAAAAGTATTGATGATATCCACCATTGCGGCGGCTTTTTTGAGTGCACATGTTGAGGCAAGTTCTTATCAATTTGCAGGTAGATTAGGCATGTTAGAGTCAACTTTTACCGAATCTAATAATAGCTTCGAAGCGACAACAGATATTTTTACCGCTGGTGCAATTGCTTATTTAAAGCCTGTAACAACAGAAGGAAAGCCGCTTGCTAAAGCCGCTTTTTTAAGTAAGGCCTCTTTTATTGAGGGTTACTATTCAGATGCAAGTATAGAAGATAATTTTAATGCTTTTGATGAAAGTATTTCGGGGGCTATTTTTTTAGGAAGATACGTTGATGAGCAAACTGGCTTCCTTATTGAAGGCTCAATTTCAACCGGTGATTATGATGATAAAAGTATAGGTTTTGGCAGTTATGTTACCCCTTCAACGAGCGTGGTCATTAATTTCTCGCCATCTAATGATACCTATGAAAATAGTTTTGGTATTGATGTTGAGACAATTGAAAATTTGAATAATGGAACCTTTGCTGGATTTAATTTAGGAGTGAATCGTCGCGAGTTTAAAGACTTTTCAGATTCAGCAGTCACTGAAATTTTAGGTGCAGCAGACTACTATTTTAGTGATAAAGCAAGCGCCGGCGTTACTGTTGGTGTGTTAGCAGGTGATGATAGCGGTAAAGTTTTTGGTGTTCAGGGAGAAATTTTTCCACTTGAGAATATGAGTATTGCTGCTGACTATACTGAAACAACCTATGACGACTTAGATCAGAAAGACAAGGTGTTTAGCTTGGGCTTTGAAGTTCGTCTCTAGCCCCTTTATATCAGACTAATTAAGTTTTAAAGTATTTTTTATAAGGGTGGATAATACAAATTATCTGCCCTTTTTATTTATATCTGTCATTTCTGCGTAGGCAGGAATCTAGAATAAATATAGCAGTTTAAGAGGCGTTACTTTGCTTGAAAAATAGTGCTATCAATTATAATCGATGGTTTTTTCAGTTGAAGTAATTGCATTAGTACGAGTTTTTTTGCTTCAAAAGGGCTAAATATAAGCTGGTCTTCAATAAGAATTTTATAAGATAAAATTATTTCTCTACCTTCTTCATCTAGATAAAATTCAATGAATCCTTTTTCATTTTTTTCTGTTTTTACTAGCGTTGCTTTTATCTTTGGCGTTAGATTAAAAAAGTAATCGAGTTCATTCATGTTATCTAATATTAATAGCTGAGTGTGCAACGAAGTATTTGATTGGTTTTTACTAATATAATTTTTTTCGATTTTATTTTTTATTTTTTTGCCTGTTAAAAAAAGAAGGTTGTCCTTGCCTGCTAATGATTCTATCCATAGATTTTCTATTGGTTGTGATGGCGCTTTATTTTCAAATATTTGAGCGCTTGTTATTTTTTTAAAATTAATTGATGAAGGTATTGTGATTGTTATAAGAATAATGCAAACAATTAAAATTAAGTTTAATAGCATTTTTTGTCCGCTATTAGATGATAGTGTTTTTTGTTTTTGAACTTCTGGTTTTTGTTTTTCATAGAAAAAAGCATGAGAAATAAGAATGTAGATAAAAAAGATAATGCCAAATAGAACCCAGCCAAATGTATTATGATCATGCACGATAGGGTGCTGCATATCAGTTTGATAGCCAATCAAAATAATCAAAAAAACACGGAGCCAGTTTATAAAGAGCGATAAAAAAAATGAAAGAAAAAATAAGGCGATTATTTTATGCTTATTTTTAATTTTTTCATGATTAATTTGTAAGAAAAAAAGCGATAACATCACAATGAAATAGCGTAATCCGCTACAGCCATTTTCTATATTAAACGTGCCTTGTGGTAGCGTAAACGAAATGTTTTCAACATAGATTGGAATGTTGAAAAAACTGAGTAAGTTTTGATTGATAAAGATCGTTATTTTTTGTAGTGGCGTATTTAATATGTCCCAGATGGGTAGCGAAAAATATAAAAACAAAGTAGGAAAAAGAATTTTTATAATGTCTTTTCCTTCAAAGAAAAAAACAAATAAAGCAAAAAGTAATATTGGGATTAGTGCATATTCTAAGATATTTATACTTAAAATAGAGGATATGAGGTAAGCGGCATACAAAGTAATGCCCAATATAAAATACGTTACTGATCGTTTTTTTTTCTTTATCTCGCTATTTTTTATTCGGCAGTGACTTATTACATTAAAAAAATAAAAAGTTGAGAGTGATAGGATAAAAAAACCATGATTATAGTTTTCATCTTTTAACCAAAGTGTGGTAATTGCTTCTATGCTTGGCTTGATAAGTAATAGAAAAAGACACAGCATAATGACTAATTTTTGGTATTGCGTCGAAAAAAAATTTTTATATGTCATTGGCGTTCTTTTCATTACTATAAATTAGTCATTAATATAAATTAGTACTCTACTAAAATGAGTGATTTCAAAGTGGTTAGATGCACTTGGCTAGTTGGTTGATACTTAGCGAGTTGGTTGATAATACGACGTTTTATGGTTAACATCTTGCACAGATATTAAGCCTTTTTTTATTGTTTATCCATTTCTAAATGAGTATTTTATGAGCAATTCATCGCGCCAAATTATATTGTCGCCTTCTATTTTATCGGCTGATTTTGCTCGTTTAGGTGAAGAAGTGCGTGAGGTACTTGCCGCAGGTGCAGATTGGGTACATTTTGATGTGATGGATAATCATTATGTGCCTAATTTGACGGTTGGGCCGATGGTATGTAGAGCGTTAAGAACGTATGGTATTACAGCTCCCATTGATGTGCATCTCATGGTTACACCAGTTGATTCTATGATTGATGCTTTTGCTGAGGCGGGGGCAAGCATTATTACTTTTCATCCTGAAGCAAGTGGTCATGTTGATCGCAGCTTGCAAAAAATTAAGGAAAAAGGTTTAAAGGCTGGTTTAGCGCTGAATCCTGCAACTTCCCTTCATTGTCTTGATTATGTTATGGATAAAGTTGATCTTATTTTATTAATGTCGGTAAATCCTGGTTTTGGTGGGCAAGCCTTTATTCCTTTTGTTATGGATAAAATCAGTGCGGTACGTGAAAAAATTGATCAATCAGGCCGTGATATTTATCTTCAGGTGGATGGTGGTGTGCAGTTAAAAAATATCGCTGAACTTGTTCAGCGAGGTGCTAATGCATTCGTTGCAGGCAGTGCTATTTTTAATACGGCAGATAAAAATTATAAAGGCGTTATTGATGCGATGAGAAAAGCGGTGATCTTTTCCTAAGGGGCTAATTTTATGTCTTTAAATCAAGATAGATTGAAAGAGGCTGACCCTGCTGATTTTGTAATATTTAATGAGGTTTCTTTAGGCGAAGAAAAATATATTGGTAAAGTGACGTTGAATCGTCCTATGCAGATTAATGTTCTTAATCTTGCAATGGTGCGTATGCTTTATGATCAGTTAGTAAAGTGGCGAAAAAATAACAATGTTCTTGCTATTTGGATTGAAGGTAACGGGGAGAAAGGGTTTTGCGCGGGGGGTGATGTAAAAGCACTCGCGTTATCTGAGATGGCGCATCGAAAAAGTATGTCTGATGTTAATGCAGAAAAAGATAATAAAAATAGCGACGACATGAAAAAAGTGCCCTGTGAAGCGTTTTTATTTTTTGATTATGAATACAATTTAGATTACCTCATTCATTGTTATCCTAAACCTGTAATTGTTTGGGGGAATGGAATGGTATTAGGTGGTGGCTTGGGTATTTTTATTGGTGCCAGCCATCGTATTGCTTGTGAAGATGCCTCTTTTGCAATGCCAGAAGTATTAATTGGCTTATATCCTGATGTGGGTGCAAGCTGTTTTTTACATTGGTTACCGCATTCTTTCGGTTTATTTTGGGGGCTTTCTGCAACTCGGCTCGATCTTTATGATGGCAAGTATTTTGGTTTATTGGATTATCCTCTTGCCTATACCTCCAAAAGAAGTGTATTTGAATCACTGATCCAATTACCTTGGTTGCAAGCTGCATCGCATGATGAAATGTTAAATGATTTTTTCACCTCTTTTTTGCTACCGCTTGAACCGCTGAAAAAGCCTTTTCAGTGGTGTGATGTTGCGCGGTACATCGAAGCTGATATGAAATATAAACCCTTAAAAAGAATTATAGAAGACATTAAAAACTATGTTTTTTTACCGCAGAGCGTTTCTGCTGCTTTAAATGAAAGATTGGCAGCCGCTAGTCCTTTTTCTTTGAGTACTACTTTTATGTTATGGCATATGAGCCGGCACTTTTCTTTAAAAAAAGCCTTTCTTTTGGATAAAAAAATGGTACGTATTTTTATACGGCATCATCCTGATTTTATAGAAGGTGTAAGAGCTTTATTGATTGATAAAGACAAAACGCCAAAATGGCAGAATTGCGCTGCTCATTTTGTATGATGTTGTATGTGTTTTCGCTTTATATAAATCGTATTGTATTACATGAGTCAATAACATGAGTAGCTTAACTTAGCCGCTAAACTGCCTAAATAATAGGACTGCCTCTGTGTTGCAAGGCAATTATTTTTTAATTTTCTAATCCATTTACATTTTGAGTCGATAAAAATGACACTTGCAAAAGCATCTCCAGCTTTGAATTTGCCCAAGGATTATTTGAGTGCGTTTCTAAGTAACACACAAGAAAAAACGAGTCCTATTAAACTATTGGAAATCAAAATGCTTGTTGAGAAACATGCGCCAAAAATTACAGCTTTTTTTCCTATGAAGAGTGTGCCATCTATGATAGGTTCTTCGACATTAGATGCTCTAAAAATAAGTTTTGAAAGTTTGTCTGATAAGACAGAGTCTTTATCTAAGACTGGGTTTTCTGCAAAACAAATTGTAGGTATGTTAAGTGGTGCAGGTTCTCATATTGCTGAACGGGCAGATACCCTCATAAAATTCACTCAACTAAAAGTTAATTGCCATAATGAGGCTATTCATTTACCTTCAGATTTAGAATATTTATTAATTGCTGGATTATCGCATGATCATATATCTAATATGCTGTTTGGATCTCGTGAGCATTTATCAGAAAACATGGCAGCGCTGAGGGAGTTTGTGACGCCCTCCATTCTGCGTACAAATGCGCAAGGACAGCCAGTATTGCGTTCTCCCCTTCAAATGTTAGAAGAGGCTGGATTCTTCAAGGATAATATATCTCGTATTTTTAGCAATTTTACCCATAATTTAGCATTCGGAATCAATCACTTTTTGTATTTGACTTATTCATCACAAAATATGGCGTTTAATGAAGTCTTCAAAGAAGAAGAGGCGTGCCATACACTCGGGGTATCTGATACTGATGAAGTGACTCAGGAAGATGCAAATGACATTTTGGAAATATTTGGTACAGGTAAAATCAGTCGCAACAATAGCGAAGAGTCATTTTTATTAGGGGATTCTCATGAGATGACCCTAGAAGACGCAAATGATTTATTAGAAATGTTTGGTGCCGATAAATCTGATGAAGAAAAAATTAAGCATCATGAAGAGCCATTTTTGTTGGGTGATACTGATGAAATTCTTCTAGACGATAGGGACTATATCTCAGATATGTTTGATGCTGATCTTGATGTAAGCAAATAATAAGTAACGTACCCGTTGTCTCTGTTTAATCATTTTTTTGTAATCGCCTTGTAATAATTTGAGGGTACGATCTTTTTTCGTATCCTCTATGCTATCGACTAATCAAGGTTGTTAGTGCATTTTCATTATTCTCTGAATGAAGAATTGCACTGTGCTTTTTTAATTTCGATAACTATAAATTATTATATTTGAGCCCATAGAAATGACGCCTACAAAAGCCTCCCCAGAATTGAACTTTATCAATAATTATTCGAGTCATTTTTTAAATAGGCCACAAGAAAGAACAACTTTAGCCAAGTTGTCAGAAATTAAAATTCCTGCCGAAAAATATCGTCCAAGAGCGACAATGTTTTTTCCGATGAGTAGGGCTGCGTCGAGGATGAGTTTTTCAGAATGGCAAACGCGAAGAGTCAACTTTAAAAGTTTGGCTAATAATGCAGACATTTTATCTGAAACTGGGTTTTCTGAAAAACAAATTTCAGGCATATTAAGTGGTTCAAGTTCTCACCTGTCTGAAAGAGTAGATAGACTTGCAAAATTTACTCAGCCAAAAATTGAGCACTATGATGAAGTGATCTGTTTATTACCCTCAGAGTTGGAGTATTTATTAAAGGCTGGGTTATCGCAAAATCATATAGCCGATATGCTTTTGGAGTCTGGAGAGAATTTGTCAGATAATATTGCTGCGTTGAAGGATTTTGTGACACCCTCGATTCAGTGTACAAATGAACAGGGAATATCAGGCGTGCGTTCTCCTCTCCAAATATTAGAGGAGCTTGGAAAATCAAAAGATAAAATAGCTTGTTTAATGAGTAAAATGTCTTATCTGAAATTAGATCTAAGAATAAAAAAAGTTTTATATTTGGTTCATTGTACAAAAAATATAGTCTTTAAAGATTTATTCAAAGACAGAGACTCAAGAATGCTGGGCATGTTTAATACCGATGGAATGACGCTAGAAGATGCAAATGATATTTTAGAAATGTTTGGTCCAGATCGAATGATTCGCAACTATAGTGAAACGTCATTTTTATCAGAGTATTCTGATGACATGACAATAGAAGGTACAATAGAAGGTACAATAGAAGACGAAAATGACATTTTGAGAATGTTTGATGCTGATAAATTTGATGAAGAAAAAATTAAGCATCATGAAGATGCCGTTTTTATTTGGTGATACTGATCAATCTGATGAAAAAGTTTTCAATCATCATGAAGAGCCGTTTGATCTATCCTGACAATAGTAGAAACAGAGTCTAAAGCAAGTTTCTTTTTTTCTTGTTGTTGAATAGCCCAATCAATGTGTTCTTGTACCAGTATATTTGTGCTTTCTTTTTTAGTGATGAGGGCGTTCAAAATACGCGTATCGTAGGGCGCATTCCCAAGTCCTACCGCAATATTTCTTAACCAGCCTGTATAACCTGTTCGTCGAATGGGGGAGCCTTCTGTTTTTTTTAAGAAGGTGTCTTCATCCCATAAAAAAAGGGTTAATAGTTCGTTATTGTCTAACGAATGTCTGGGTTGGTAATCTGCTTCTGTTGTTGATTTTGCAAAGCGGTTCCAAGGGCAAAATAATTGACAGTCATCACAACCAAAGATTCTATTGCCCATTTTTTCTCTGAGTTCAAAGGGAATACTGCCTTTATATTCAATCGTTAAATAAGCAATACACTTTCTTGCATCAATTTGAAAAGGCGCAATAATTGCGTCTGTGGGGCATACCTTGATACACGCCTCACAGCTGCCACAATGAAAAGAGGCGGGAGCGTCAGCAGGCAGGGGGAGATTGGTTAATATTTCCCCTAAAAAAAACCATGACCCTGCTTTTTGATTAATAACAAGGCTGTTTTTTCCAATCCAACCTAAGCCTGATTTTTCTGCCAAGGCTTTTTCTAAAAGAGGGGCGCTATCAACACACACACGATACTGCGTATCTGTTATTTCGGCGGTTAATTTTTCACCTAATAGCTTCAATTTTTTGCGCATGACCTTATGATAATCTCTTCCAAGCGCGTAGCGAGCGATATAAGCTTTGTCGGTTTGCGATAGGTTTTCAATAGGGTTCGTATTTTCTGGTAGATAATCCATTCGTGCCGTAATGACACTTAATGTATTGGTGAGTAAACCAGATATATCCTGTCTTATTGCTTGATGATTAGCCATATACTGCATTTCACCGTGATGGTTATTTTCTAGCCATTTTTCAAAATAACGTTGGTGAGCGGCGAGCGTTACATCTTCTTTATGAATGGACGCAATGCCGATTTGTTGGAACCCTAATTCAATGCCCCAGCTTTTTAAGCGTTCAGCAAGTGACTTTAAATTTTTCATATAATATGGTGTGCAGATTATTTATTTTGTGTAAGTCCTAATTCAGAGAGGGTTTTTAAAATGATGCCGACTCGTTTTGTCGAAGTAACGCCATTTTTAGCCGAACCTCATACGCTATTTACATGTGTACAAATTAAAAAGCTTGATGAGCTTATAATAAAGCACGAAAACATAGCTTCTTTTCAATTAATGCACAGAGTAGGTGAAGTTGCTTTTCAGTTAGTCATCAGCCAATGGCCGCAATGTCAGCATTATAAAGTATTTGCAGGGGCAGGAAACAATGGCGGCGATGCTTATGTTGTGGCTGCTTTGCTTCAACAAGCGGGTAGGAATGTCGAAGTTTTTGCAACAAAACCTGTTTGTGATTTGCAGGAACCAGCACAGACTGCTGCAAAAGAGGCTATTAAGCAAGGTGTAATGATTTATGATTTTTTAATTTCTTCTTCTGTTGATTTTAGTCAACCTCAGACGCTTATCATTGATGGTTTATTAGGAATTGGTTTTTTAAATAGGGGCGAGTATATTTTATCGCCTGTATTTATGAGTGCGATTGAGATGATTAATCGCAGCGGTTGTTCAGTTTTTAGTCTTGATGTGCCTTCTGGCTTAAATGCAGATACAGGTGATGTCAGCACAATAGCTGTGAAGGCTGAAGTTACGCTTACTTTTATAGGTGTTAAACGAGGGTTACTCACAGGGGTTGCGCCTGATTATATTGGCAAACTTTATCTTGCCAGTTTACAGGTTGATGAAGCCTTATTTAAGACGGTTCAGTGCGCAGCTAAAAGAGTGACCTTTGCGCAGATTGCTGATTATTTGCCGGCGCGTTCTATCGTTTCTCATAAGGGCCATCACGGTCATGTATGGATCATAGGCGGCGCATTTGGCATGTGTGGGGCGGTGATACTTGCCGCTGAAGCAGCACTCAGAGCGGGTGCGGGGAAAGTAACTGTTGTAACGCATCAGGCTCATATTTCTGCTTTGAATGCTAGGTTACCGGAAGCAATGTCTTTTGCGTGGGATGCTTTGCAGGATATGCCCGGACAGGAATTATTATATGCAGCATTACTGGCGCAGGCTGATGTGCTTTTAATTGGCCCGGGTTTAGGGCAGGGGATAGGGGGAAAAAACTTGTTATCTCTCGCCATAAAGTGGAGTAATGAAAAAAAACGTCCCTTAGTGATGGATGCTGATGCACTTAATTTAATTGCCAGCGCGCCAAATGAATTTTCTTATGACTCATCCAAAAATTGGGTGATGACACCTCATCCTGGAGAGGCGGCGCGTTTATTAAATGTAACGGTAGGCGATATACAGGTTGATCGATTTTTAAGTGTTGTTAAACTACACCAAAAATGGCATGCGACTGTACTACTTAAAGGCGCAGGGACTTTAATTTATGGCGGTGATCACGTCATTTACCTTTCTCATACTGGGAATGCCGGCATGGCGTCAGGTGGTATGGGAGATGTTTTGTCTGGCATTATCAGTGCTTTAATTGGTCAAGGTTTGCCGTTAACGCCTGCGGTGAAAGCAGCTGTTTTTATTCACGGTTTAGCGGCTGATGAAGTTAAGAAAAAGCAAGGCGAGCGCGGCATGATTGCCAGCGATTTATGTCAGTTTTTACCCATAATTATCAATAGGACGCATACATGACGCTTATTAATAAAGCTGATTTCGTCGAGCCCTATATTTTTTCAGCTACCTGCTCAGAAGAAAACATGCTTGAGCTTGCGAATAAAATAGGTGCTCAATTATCGCCCCCGTTGGTAATTTTTCTAAAAGGCGAGATGGGTGCCGGCAAAACAACCTTTACGAGAGGATTGCTGGCAGGTTTAGGCTTTTTTGGCAAAGTTAAAAGCCCTACTTATACTTTAGTTGAACCTTATATGCTGAATAATACAGCTGTATTTCATTTCGATTTTTTTCGTTTAAAAGATGAAGCTGAAACTGAATTTTTGGGGTTGGAGGATTATTTTACAGCCGATGCAATTTGTATTGTTGAATGGTCTGAAAAAATAGTGAGGGTGTTACCTGAGCCTGATTTAGTCATTGAGTTTAAGCTGACCCAGTCAAGTCAAGCTCAAATGATAGAGCCCTATTTTTCTGAAAGTGACAGCAGTCAGTCAACACTGAAAGACGTTAAACAGACTACAATGGGAGACGCTTCTTTTTTCAATAGAAATATACGAATACAAGTGATGAGTGAAAGAGTGAAAAATATATGCTTCAAAGTATAGTGTGGAAATATTTTGTAAAGCTCATTCCAGCGTTACATTATCTTCGCCGCGAAGAGAGTGCTCCAGCTTTTATCATCCTATTTTTCTTCTTTTTTTCTGTGATGGGATACAGCCCTGCGTTACTTGCGAACGAAAAGGTAGTACTTAATCAATTAAAAGATATTCGTGTGTGGAAAGATCCTGCTAAAACACGGGTTGTGCTCGATTTTACTCATAGGATTCAATATAAATTATCGACGGTTAAAAATCCTGATCGTTTGATTGTTGATATTGAAAAAGTTCAAACTCGTATTAATCCGGATAAAATTGATTTAAAACAAGGTGTGGTTAATGCAATTCATCTCAGCTGGCAAGAGCCTGCAGTCATCCATCTTGTTTTTGATTTAGATCGGCTCGCGCAATCCACGCATTTTACCTTGCCGCCTAACCAACAATATAGTCATCGTTTAGTTTTGGATCTTGTGCCTATTTCTGCTGAGCTGGCTAGTATTGCGCCTTCCGTTTCACTGAATGCAGGAAAAGTGGTTGTTGCGATCGATGCCGGGCATGGCGGTGAAGATCCTGGCGCCCGTGGCAAGTTTGGTACGCAAGAAAAACAAGTCGTGCTCGCTATTGCTAAAAAACTTAAGACAGAGCTACAAGCTTTGCCAGGTATTCGCCCGGTTTTAACAAGAGAGGAAGATTATTTTATTGCTCTAAAAGAGAGAACTAAAATTGCACGTGAAAAATATCGTGCAGATTTATTTATCTCTATTCATGCTGATGCGTGGCAGGAGGCTAGTGCAAGAGGTGCTTCAGTATTTATGCTATCCAGTAAGGGGGCAAGCAGTACTTTGGCACGTTCTTTAGCTAATAGTGAAAATAGTTCTGACTTAATCGGCGGTGTTGAGATTCAAGATAAGATGTTAAATCAGGTGCTATTCGATCTTGCCATGAATGGAACGCTAGAGCATAGCAGGCGCTTTGGTGATCTTTTAATTGATTCTTTTAAAAGAACGACAGAGCTTCACAAGCGTGAAGTTGAGGAGGCAGGTTTTCTTGTTTTAAAATCGCCGGATATGCCTTCTGTCCTTATTGAAACAGGCTTTATTTCTAACCCTAAAGAGGAACAAAAACTGCGTGATGCAACCTATCAGCTTAAATTAGCAAAAGCGATTGCAGAAGCAGTTGATCGCTATTTCTCAATTTATGCGCCACCTAATACTTATTACGCCAAGGCGAAAAAGAATGCCTTAAGGCTCCATCGTGTTACAGAAGGTGAAACTTTAAAGGGTATTGCAATGAAATATAAAGCCAGCACTTCAAGCCTTAAAAAACTTAATCGCTTGAGTAACGATAAAATAAAATCAGGCGACTTGTTAACCATTCCATGGTTTTAACAGCTCCATAGTTTTAACAACACAATGGTAAGCACTAATTAGGATGCAACGACATGCAACAGCGTATTCAAAAACTCTCTATTCATATTGCAAACCAAATTGCAGCAGGCGAAGTAGTCGAACGGCCTGCGGCTGTTGTAAAAGAACTCGTTGAAAATAGTCTGGATGCAAGCGCTCGTCATATTTCAATTGAAATTGAAAAGGGTGGGTGTCAGCTCATTCGTATTCGAGATGATGGCGCAGGAATTCACCCTGATGATTTACCTTTGGCTTTAGCGCGCCATGCAACCAGTAAAATTGAATCTGCTGAAGATCTTGCAAAAGTTATGACGCTTGGTTTTAGAGGGGAAGCCTTAGCGAGTATTAGCGCTGTTTCTAAATTTAGTTTAACAAGTAATGCCTCTAGCGCTTCTCAAGGCTGGCTGATGCGTTGTCAGGGTGAAAACATTGAAGCGAATAAACAACCTGCTGCTCATTTACAAGGAACGACTATTGAAGTGCGTGATCTTTTTTTTAATGTGCCTGCCCGCAAAAAATTTCTTAAAACAGAAAGAACCGAGTTTAAACAAATTGAACAATTAGTGGCACGGCTTGCCTTAAGTCATTTTGAGGTGGGATTTAAACTGTTACATGATGGAAAAGAAGTACATCATTTAAAGCCTGCTTGCGATCAATTATCGCGGGAAAGGCGCATACAAAAAATATTAGGCGAACACTTTAGTAAGCAAGCTTATTTTGTTGATATGCAAGGCACCGGCATTCGCTTATGGGGGTGGGTTGGGCAGCCAACGTTATCGCGTGCGCAGGCTGATGGGCAGTATTTTTATGTTAATGGTCGTATGGTGCGGGATAAAGTCATTGCTCATGCGGTGAAAAGAGCTTTTCAGGATGTGATGTATCACGATCGTCATCCATTATTTGTTTTATATCTTGAAATGAATCCTTCTGAAGTTGATGTAAATGTGCATCCTACGAAAAGCGAAGTACGTTTTGAAAATAGCCAGCATGTGCATCAGTTTATTTCTTATAGTTTGAAAAAAGTCATTGCTGAAACAAAGCCGCAACAACCTTCTGAATCTCCACAACAGTCTGGGCAAGAAGAGCTTATTCACGAATTAATGTCTAGCTCAGTAACTGAAAGTCATTCTATGCCTTTGCGTTCTATCTTTGATGAGCATGGTTTTTCACGTCCTAAGCAGGGTAAGTCATCTTATTTAGAATCTTCTGCTGTTGATGTTGAGGCTGATTCGGAATCTTTCGTGGCATCCTCTGCAGCATACGCGGTAGAAAATAAAGCGGGTGTTTTTGATCGCCGCCCTGCTTTGAGTGCTTCTGTTTTAACACAGTTGCATCTTGAAATGCCGCCTCTTGGTTTTGCGGTTGGTCAAGTGCATGGTATTTATATTGTGGCTCAAAATAAAACAGGGCTCGTTTTAGTTGATATGCATGCAGCGCATGAACGCATTACATATGAAAAATTGAAAAAGAATGTGCAGGATACCTCTATTGCGTCTCAATCATTATTGTTACCGATTATCGTTTCATTAAGTGAAAGTGAGGCGGATTTTTTTGAAGAATTTGAATACAGAACAGCGCTTTTTCAGAAACTTGGTTTTGATATTTCAAGATTTTCGCCTGAAAAATTAAAGATTCTCGCAATGCCTGCGTTGCTTAGCCAAAATGAAATTATTCAGTTAGTGCGCGATATTATTATAGAGTTAATGCAGAACCCTCAAAGCGAAGGCGAGCTGATTGAAAATCGGTTAAATAGTATTTTGGCAGAAATGGCCTGTCATTGTGCTTTACGTGCTAACGATGCACTTTCTTTGGAAGAGATGAATTGTCTTTTGCGAGAAATGGAGCGTACAGATAAAGCCAATCAGTGTAACCATGGTCGTCCTACTTGGGTGCAATTTACAACTAAAGAGTTGGATAAGTTTTTTCTAAGAGGTCGTTAATTATCCCTTCGTAATTGAAACCACGGCATGGTTTTCCGCTCACTCACCCCTTATCTATGCTCATGGGGTTCACGCTCTTGCCGCCTCACCGTGATTACAATAACGAAGGGTATATATTCCTCATATTCCAAGACCAGTAAACCCAACGAGAGAGAAATAATTGAAGAAGGTTGTTTTTTTAATGGGGCCGACAGCCTCTGGCAAGACTGATCTTGCTTTTCATCTATGCGATCAGTTTCCTTTTGAAATCGTGAGTGTCGATTCTGTTTTGGTGTACGCTGGGATGGACATTGGTACAGCAAAACCGACAAAAGCAGAGCAGGCACGTTATCCTCATCATCTTGTTGATATTGAAGATGCTAAAAATCCTTTTTCTGTTGCTACTTTTTGTGATTTAGCTTTAATTGCAATTGAGGCGATCCATCAAAAAAATAAAATTCCTTTATTGGTGGGCGGTACCATGCTTTATTTTCGTGCGCTAATGGAGGGATTATCCTCGTTACCTGCTAAAGATGATGCTGTTCGTGAAAAAATAGCAAAAATGGCTGAAGCAGGGGGATGGTCTGCTGTTCACGATGAACTAAAAAAAGTGGATCCTGTTACTGCGGCACGCTTGCATCCTAATGACAGCCAGCGCTTACAACGTGCCTTAGAAGTCTATTTAATTACGCAAAAAACACTTACCTCGTTCCATACTTCTTGTTATAAGAGCGTAGAAAAACCATTCTCTTTTAATGTTTTACAGCTTGCTTTATTGCCACAGAATCGTGCCCTGTTACATGCGCGTATTGAACAAAGATTTCATCAGATGATGGTTTTAGGTTTGCTTGATGAAGTGCATATCCTATTTAATCGCGGTGATTTAACGGAAGATTTGCCCGCTATTCGTTCTGTGGGGTATCGTCAAGCGTGGCAATATTTACAAGGCATTACCACTGAGAAAGAAATGATTGAAAAAGGGATTGCCGCAACGAGACAACTTGCTAAAAGACAAATCACCTGGCTACGAGGTTGGTCTAATCTTGTTTCTTTTGATTGTTTTGATGCGCAATTAAAAGAGAAGGTTGTACAGAGCGTCGAGACATTTTTGGCTTCTTAGTAGAAGGTCGTGCCTCTTAAATTACCTATTTTAGTTTTTAACCGACATTCCGCATAGTGGCAAAATTTTTTGTGAGCATTATTGTTTTGTTTATTTTTTGATCTATTTTTCATGATTCAGAACTCATTTTGATGCATTTATCAGCTCCGCTTTAAATGACAGAGTGTCATAGAGAATCTCAGCGATC
>CAMAPQ010000036.1 GCA_945860125.1 Klebsiella pneumoniae | reverse complement strand
AACGTAATCAGTTACAGGCATCTTACCTAACTTTACCCTTCTGAGAATAAAAAAAGAAAGAATTAACCATGCAGATTATTTTTCAATCAAAAAAATGCTCAAAAATAAGAAAGAGCTAGTTTTTTATGAGCCATCATTCCAAGTCGTGTAAACACGCCATTTTTTTTAAACTGTAATTTTTTTTCATTATGCATTTCTTCGTTAAAGTGAGATAAGCAAGTACTCATCAAACAATCTATTTTATCAACGAGATTACCGCCCTGCCAAAACTGTTCAGAAAAGGGATGTTCTGCTGGAAACTGATTACTTTCATTAATTCGATCGACTTTATTTCACAAAGCGGGCTATCTTCTAAGCTTGTAACCTGTGATGGGGGTACGCTCGAATGAGATGAAGATGTTATATTTTTAGGCATTGCTAGATGCATCTAATCCTCTTAAATAAAAAGATAAATTCGCCTTGAGCGAAAATAATTTCTCTTATAAATGAGTGTAGTTTATTAAAAAACCATAGTAAAAATTAGAATTAATCGTTTTATTTGACTGAAAAATGACGTTTTTTTTCTCGTTCATGACGTTCTTCATCATCTTGGATGCGCATGTTTGTTTGTACGCAGAGCGTAAGCATGCTTGAGAATGGGCTAATATAAATTAGCGGCGATGCAGCTATTTTACAATGTTTGTTAAATATTGCTTCTGCCTTATTTTTATAAGAAAAATGCTGGTTATTTTTAATGTTATTAACATAACTTTTAAAATGAGCGGTAAATTTTTCTGGTGTGCCAACATAAAAATTGAAACGATCAATCATTCCTTCTATTTTTTCACTTAAATGAGAAAGTTGAGGATTGGCATCACATTTTATTTTTAAATCGATGAGAAAATGCATAGCAGGAATATTTATATCTTTATTTTTCTGTATAAAAGCAAAAGAATCTTCTCGTAATATTTCAGCATCAGGATGTTTATTAGCCTGATAAAAAGCAGCGCCAGCTTCACTCATTATGTGAATAAAAGCTGCAGGGCTAGAATCTTTAAAAGATTCTCCCACAACAAAAAGTAAATTAACTGATTGCTCTATTTTTTCTGGCTGATTTGAGGTGAGGCAACCAATAATTTCTTGTCTTTTTTCTGGTTTAAAGGCGTCACTATAAGACAATGACTCACTCAAGTAGCGACCTAATAAATGTGTATTTAAGATGGTAGAAATATCATCAAAAATTTTGGTTGCATTCCACTGATAATCAAAACCTTCAGCGCAAGCCTCCATATAGTTTTCATTAACAAGATTAAATTTTTCATCAAAAGATTTAATTAAATCCATTAACGGATGATGCTTAATTTCGTCAAGACTTTTGGGTGAAAAATCATTTTTTTGTAGTTGCTCAAAAAAATCTTTCAAGCCATTTTTTAGAATGGTTTTTGCACCTGAAGTTTCTTGTGTAGAACCAGATGCCATGGCCGTTAGTAAAGTATGAGCACTACTTGCTGATAAATATTTTTTAGGTAAAAGGTAATTAGCGTCTTTTTGTGAAACCAAATCTTTTGAAACGCCAGCCATATAATTTAAGTAAGGCTTTATATGCACTTGTACATTATTAGCAACTGTTTTACGCATACCTTCATTCATGTAAGTACGTGTAACAACTTCATCTAGGCTAGAGGCAAGGCTTTTATTTAAGTCACCGAGCATGCCGCTCGCCCCCAAAGATTCTCTGCTAACAAAAGTGCACGCTTCCATTAAACGCGCCCGTGTTCCTTCAACACATTGAAAATCAGCCTTATCTTTTGGGGGAAAAATCGCTAAAGCTTGTTTTTTTAAGGCTTGATTTGGCTGTTGACTGAGCAAATTAAAGTATTGGCTGAGTTCTTTAGTGAGCAATAAGAAAGAATCATTACTCGCTTGTTTATTTAAGTAAGCTCTAAATTGACCGCCTTTTTCAAACTGTGCTTTTTTTTCTGGCGCCATATGAGCGCCAAACTCAGTAAGACAAGCATCCATTAACGCCTCTATTTTTTTATTTAATCGATCACCCGCCTCACTATGCGCCCAATACTGCTCTGAAAAAGGATGTTGAGATGAAAATGAAGGCTGTTGCGTCGTCTTCACTGCTTGATATTCTCGTGATTTAGCACGCACCATCGCTGAGGGCAAAAAGGGTACTTCAAGTAATTTATTTAGTTTACTTGAAAAATCAAAGGAAGTTTTACGCATATCATCGCTGAGAGTTACAGTCGCACAAGGTGACAAAACACACTTTTTTTCAACAGGTTGTAGATGATTAAGGGCAACTGTTTCGGTGACGCTTGCATGAGCTTGGAAGCTGCGATCTATACCGGATAGATAAGTATGGGATGGGTAAGCATTGTTAATTAAAGAAGGCATGCTTTGAATTCTCTGCAAGGTAAAAATACTTACGCTCCTATTTTGAGCTAAATCATTCCTAAAAAGATCGATTATTATAAGTGTTATGTTATAAAAACGTAAGTTATTGTGATTTTAATAGGACTTAAATAGCTTAACTTCTTTGCCTAGACTCTTTAAAGGTTTTCATGCAAAATCAGCCCCTATTACTCTTGCTGTTATAGTAATAAATAATATGGTTTTATTATGCAATCAGGTTTTATTCCAAGGAGATATGTCAGATGGAAAAGCAACACAAAAAAAATATTTTAATTTTAAATGGCCCTAATTTAAATTTACTGGGCATGCGTGAACCTGATCAGTACGGCGCTACGACACTAAAGGATATTGAACATAGATTAGAAGATATTGCAGCTCGTACCGGTGAAGCTAATCTACTTTTCTTTCAATCTAACGCTGAACATCAACTTATTGATCGGCTACACCAAGCACACCTTGAATCTATAGATTTTATTATTTTTAATCCGGCTGCGTTTACCCATACTAGTATCGCGTTACGTGATGCGATGCTCGCCGTTGCAATTCCTTTTATTGAAGTACACTTAAGTAATATTTATGCGCGAGATAGCTTTAGGCATCACTCTTATTTTTCTGATATTGCTAAAGGTGTTATTTGTGGCTTAGGTTCGTATGGTTATGAAGCTGCTTTATTAACAGCGCTATGCTTATTAAATAAGCGCCCCCTTCTCCTCCCTCAACTTACTGAAGCTTAAATGGATGTTTATGGATTTCCGCCAAATTAAAAAATTGATTGATTTACTCCAAACCTCAAATATTAACGAAATTGAAGTGAAAGAAGGCGAAAATAGCATTAGGGTTTGTCGCCATAAAGAATCCTCCCCTTCAGTATTATATACAGCACAACCTGCTCTTTCTGTTATGGAAACTAAAGCTGCACAAAATATAGAAAAAAATGTGCTGCCAGCAGGACATATTGTGCGTTCACCCATGGTAGGTATTTTTTACCGCTCTGCCTCACCAGAATCTCCCTGCTTTGCTGAAGAAGGCCGCCATGTTAAACAAGGTGATGTTATTTGCATTATTGAAGCAATGAAAATGATGAATCATATTGAAGCAGATCACACAGGTAAAATTGCGGCCATTTTAGTTGAGAATGGCGCGCCGGTTGAGTTTGATCAGCCTCTGTTTGTTATTTCGTAATTAAATATTTCGCCAGTAAAAACTTCTTAGATAGGGCCTCTCTCAAGTGGGCTCTTAACTAGGTAGACTCTTAACTAGGTAGACTCTTAAATGATTGAAAAGATTGTCATCGCAAATCGTGGTGAAATTGCATTGCGTATCTTGCGTGCTTGTAAAGAACTCGGTATTAAAACAGTTGCAGTGCATTCAAAAGCAGATCGTGACTTAATGCATGTTCGTTTGAGTGATGAGTCTGTTTGTATCGGTGGTAATACGCCCCAAGAAAGCTACCTTAATATTCCCTCTATTATTAGCGCAGCAGAAATTACAAATGCCGATGCCATTCATCCTGGTTATGGTTTTCTTTCTGAGAATGCACAATTTGCTGAAGCTGTTGAAAAAAGTGGCTATATTTTTATTGGTCCTGATGCTAATAGCATTCGTTTAATGGGCGATAAAATTCAGGCCATTCAGTTTATGAAAAAAATGGGTGTGCCTGTTATTCCCGGCTCAGGCAAAGCCATTTTGGCGGATGAGCAAGCGCTAAGATCACTGATAGACGCCATTGGTTATCCTGTTCTTCTAAAAGCAGCGGCAGGCGGTGGTGGGCGCGGCATGCGTGTTGTGTATGATCACGCCGAGTTATCGCAAGCGTTACAAATTACCCAGCAAGAAGCCAAAAATAGCTTTGGCGATGATCGTATCTATGTTGAAAAATACTTAAGTCATCCGCGTCATATTGAGTTTCAAATTATCAGTGACGGCAAAAATGCAGTTCATCTAGGTGATCGTGATTGTTCTGTGCAACGCCGCCATCAAAAAGTAGTAGAAGAAGCACCCGCTTGTTATATCCTTGAAAAAATTAAACAGGCAGTTGCCCAAAAGTGCATTGCAACTTGTCTTGCTATGAATTATCGAGGAGTGGGCACTTTTGAATTTTTATATCAGGATGAGCAATTTTATTTTATTGAAATGAATACGCGGATTCAAGTTGAGCATCCTGTAACGGAAATGATTACAGGTATTGATATTATCCAAGAGCAAATTCGTATCGCAAGAGGTGAACCTCTAAGGCTAAAACAAGAGGATATTTCGTTTCATGGGCATGCAATTGAGTGTCGTATTAATGCGGAAGATCCTAAAACTTTTCTACCCTCGCCTGGTAAAGTTAATTTTTTTCATGCGCCAGGTGGGCCAGGTGTGCGCGTAGATTCTCACCTTTACGCAGGCTATACCGTACCCCCCTTTTATGATTCGCTTCTGGCTAAAATTATTGTTGTCGCTAATACGCGACATGAAGCCATTCATAAAATGCAAAATGCACTAGATGAGCTCGTTATTGAAGGTATTCGTACGAATATTTCACTGCATCGCGATAAAATTTTTAAAAGCGCCGGCTTTTTAGAAGGCGGTATTCATGTTCATTTCTTAGGTGAACTCTTAAACTTATAAAAGATAGGACTTACGCAAAACCGCCCAGCTTCGTTGTCACGCTTCGCCGTAGGATTTGTACTGTCTTCATCGTGACGCCTTGCTGGAACAATTTTGCGTAAGTCCTAAAATATTGGTGATATTTATGAAGTATTGGAAGTCTTTCTCAATCCGCGGTTGTAAACAAGAAGCCGACGCCTTGCAAGCATTTTTAGAATCTTTTGATGCGCTGAGCGTTACATTAGAAGATGCGGAAGATCAGCCCTTATTAGAGCCTCTGCCGGGCGAAACACCGATATGGGATCAGATTGTAATAACCGCTTTATTTTCTGAAGAATTCAATGAGAAAAAATTAATGAACGCGCTTGAAAAAAAAGCGCTTCCTTACGCTTATAAAACAGTTGAGGATCAACTATGGGAAGTTGTTTGGCAAAAAGATTTTTCACCGCGCTTATTTGGTGAAATATTATGGGTTGTACCCACTTGGTGTACACCACCTGAACCAGATAAACCGTATATTCTAATGGACCCCGGCTTAGCTTTTGGTAGCGGCACTCATCCCACCACGGCTTTATGTCTGGAGTGGTTAGCGCATAATAGCGCAAGATTAAAAGAGAGCACATTGCTGGATTTTGGCTGTGGTTCTGGCATTTTAGCGATTGCAGCGGCTAAACTCGGTGCAAAATTAGTTTATGGTATTGATATTGACCCACAAGCACTTATATCAACGCAAAATAATGCCGAACAAAATCAAGTTAATAAAAAAATTCAAACCGGTTTTGCTGATTTTAAAACACCGCAAGTTGATGTGTTAATCGCAAATATCCTAGCAAATCCTTTAAAGGCTTTATCTTTAGAGATGAAATCCCGCCTTAAACCTCAAGGTGTTTTAGCGTTATCCGGCATTATGTCAGATCAAGCAAATGAAGTGATTTTAGCGTATGAGCCTTGGATCAATTTAAACGTAAGCCAAACAAAAGAAGGCTGGGTTATTTTATCTGGCGTGAATCACTAAAATAGGACTTACGCAAAATCGCCCAGCTTTGTTGTCCTGCCTCGCTGTACAGCGTGTACTGTCTTCGTCAGGACGTCTTGCTGGAAAAATTCTGCGTAAGTCCTAATATAAATTTTTTAAATCATTCAAGCGTTTTGATTAGCATTTGGTAACTAAAAAGCAACTACACATCTGTATTTTCCTTTATAAAATAGACCCAATGCTTTCACTGATAGAGCGTTTAAGCCTAATTTAAAACAAAAAAACGAGGGGATAGAGTCATGGATATTAGCAATAGCCTTAGATCTGAAATGATAGATACCATGATAGACCACGATAATGATGGTGGTGGATTAACTTTTGATGAGTTTAATCAAAAATATAATCATAGAGCGGGGGGCGGTGGTAGAGAAGTAACCTCGGAAAGCACCGCAACAGACCTTGCTCATGATTTAGGTTTGCATGGAAGTGAACGGGCACAATTTGTTGAATTAGTGACTTCTGGACTGAGCGCACAAGAGGTTTTTAATCACTTTGATCTCAATGGTAGTGGGCGTATATCAGGCAATGATCTTAAGATATCCCAAAAAGGTGGCAACCCTCCACCTTTAAGCAATAGTGGTGGAGGGAGCCATGTTTCATCAGGAAGCAGTGGCAATCTCGAGCACTCAAAGACTTTGACTCTTAAAAATGATACCGGCAAGGAGCAAACCTATTTTGTATCTCTTGTGGCTTCACATGACGACAAGGATAGAGGTGATGACGGAATGCCGACCATCAAGGTTGATAGTAAACATAAAGGGAAGTTGGAAGTAGAGCAAGTAGGGACAAAAGATGTAAGCACGACGGTTGCTCTGGTTAGGCTAAAACCAGGGGAAACTATTGATGTTTATCTAAATACAACGGGTGGCCACGGCTCTTATGTCGTAGGAAGTGTCGAGGGATTTTATACGAGCTCGCATGTTAAAGAGAAATATGATGGAAGTTGGGGTATGTCAACCAGTGGTGGAAGTATGTATGTTGGGGCTTTTGGTTATGATGATGGCGCAACTTCTGATTCACTGAACGCTGCCAAGAGAAATGGTTTTATGGGTACTAACGTTCATGGCGATGCAAATGTCTTAAAAATAAGTTCAAGTAGCAGCATGAATCCAGACCTTACATCCAATGAAGGCAAAGGAAAAGGCGGCAATAAAGCGCAAATCATGTTTGCGTTAAATCGCATGTAATGAGAACTAAATAATTATTATATTAATAATATATTCAAAACCCCTCACACTCTTTTCAATCGTTAAGTTGTGGGGGTTATTCAAATTCGCATTAGAATTAATTAATAAGCGTTCTTTTTTTAAGAAAAAACCGCCCTTCTTTTTTTAAAAAAACTGCCTCTATTTTCCTTTGTACAATAGGTGAAATGGGATAATGATCTTTTTGTTTATCCCGCAATACTTCAACCATCACAGTTAAAGTATTGCCCTTTTCTTCACATAAAATATTAAGTTGATAATTTTTCATGCTGCTATCAGCATCACTCATATTTGGGCTGTTATAGAAACATCTATTATTTTTTATCACTTCATTTCTTGCCCAAGTTAAACCAAAATCAGCAACTTGTAATGCCTGAGAAAATTCAAAAATCAGTGTATTTTTATAAGCCCGCGCAGCAAGATATTGCGTGCTTTGAATACTAAACCAAGCAAGCGCAGTTAATATAAAAAGAATAAAAATGAGAGCAAAACCTTTGTTTTTACCCATTATAAAGCTACTATTTTTTCAAAAAAAACTTCGTTTGATTTATAAAAAATAGCGACATTAAATTTTAATAATGAAATTATCCCCTCTTTTTTTTCAAAAAATTCAATATGGCATTTTTTAATATTATTCATAATAGGAATAACTTTTTGTTCATTTTCAAATGAAATAAGCTTATTTTTTAAATCACAATTTATATTTTTATGATGACCTTCTATTTTAAAACCATTTTCATGATTGAGGATAAAATCCTTTGAATTAAAATTATTTGCCAATACTTTTTCTAGCATTAAAAAACCAGTTTGAACATTATTTTCAATATCATAATGCTGATTTTGTACTTGATATAACTCAGAAGGCCAGTAAATAATAGGGAAAATGACGCGTGAAAGAATAGCGAGTAACGTCATTGAGATAACAAGCTCAATCAGTGTAAAACCAGAAATTTTATTTTTTTTAAAAATCATGAGCAAGCCTATAGCCAACTAACTTTACAAGCTGATTTTCTTTTTTAACTTCCACTTCTAATTTAAGCCATTGCTCTTTTTTAAATTCATTTTTATCTTTAAAAAAGAGGGTGAAAAAATAATTTTTTTTCTGATTTATATCAATAAAATAAGCGCTTGCTTTAAACTCAATCTCTTCATCAAATAGATTTTTTTTACTGTTTGTTGTATTGCTTTCTTTACTTCTTTCTTTATTAAAATCGCCATTCAAATAATGACATATCGTCTTTTTTTCGACGTCTTTTTTTTTGTACTTACATTGATCAATGTCTTCATAAGAGGAGAACTTTAATTGCTCCAATATACTTTCTGCAAACCAAATCATACGGCTTTGATCAAGAATCAATACACTTTTTTTAAGGGAAGAAGAGAGTCCATTAAAAAAGACACTCAATGTAATTGAGATCACGAGTAGTGCCAAAATTATTTCCATCAACATGAAACCTTTTGTGGCTTTCTTTTTCATTCTCAACTTTATTACTCTCTTTTTCATTTAATAAGCAGTATCCAGAAGGTTGTAAAATAATTGATTTTTTTTGAAAAGATTGGCTTATTTTAAGTTCAGAAAAATTAGTTTTTATTTGATCATTATTAATATGAGAACAAGAAGGCATAAATTGGTAATAAACACGCTCTTTATCTAAAATCCATTTAATATCACAGCCACTTACTAAAGAGGCCATTCTTGCCTCACTAAAATTTTTAGCGATTTGATCTTTTTCAAGGCTTTCTTTAAAAGACAAAGCATCAAAACTTTTATAGCGAAAACTTGCCCCTACAATAGATAACAGTGTAATAACAACAATAAGCTCAATTAAGGTAAATCCTTCTTTACCTGTCATTTTTTTAATCCGTTCTTTAGCTTTTAACCGTCAAAACTAAGCCTTGATCTGCATCATAGCGAATCCCTGCTTTGCCACTGCCACTGGTATAATTGTAGAAACAATCATTATTTCCTGTGCCATTTTCATCATCTACAAGGCTTACTTTATAATCAAACTCACTTGTTAAACCTACTTTAGGTGCATTGGCTTCTAACAAAGCTTTCCATAATTCAATACAGCCTTTCTCACTAACGTTAGCGCTATTCTCAGCACCGTCTGTACCACGCGGCCAGCCATTAGCAGTCATATTCAGTGTGCTTTCACCAAATCCTTGTAAATTATCGACATCAGCGCCATTGGTATAACCACTGATAATCCACTGTGCATGCGCTAAAGCAACGGCAGAAGATAAAGCACCGCTCACACCGCTGATTGAAGCTTCATGCGCTTTATCACTTACATTCATAAAGCGTGGTAAAGCCGTTGCGGCTAACACCCCTAAAATAACAATAACAACAATTAATTCAATTAAGGTAAACCCTTTCCTTTTCATCTTTTCACTCCTTTGATGCCATAACTTAAACTGTTGCTCATAAATCAGAAGACAACAGATTAATGCTTAAAAGCGATAGTTCCTAAATCCCACATTGGTAAAAAAACACCTAACGAGAAAACAAGCACAAACCCCGCCATAATCATTAATAATAAAGGACTTAATAATTCAGATAAGCGTGATAGTTCATACGTTACTTGTTGCTCATAAAATAAAGCAACTTGCCTTAGCATTTCATCCATCGTGCCTGACTCTTCTCCTGAGGAAATCATTTGCAGCATTAAAGGTGGAAATAACTGCGCCTCAGTTAGCGCACGTACTAAATCAAGCCCTTCCTCAACTTTTGATCTCACATCCATGATTTTATTTTTGACAAAAATATTATCCATCCCTTTCCCAACCAATGTCATTGCCTGCAAGGCAGGTACTTTTGAAGAAAGTAAAAAAGAAAAAGCGCCAGAAAATCTTGCCCACATCATTTTCTTTAAAATACCACCTAGTATTGGTATTCGATAAACTGCCTCCCCTAAAATTATTTTCCCCTTTTCAGTAAAAGATAATTTAAGAAGGTAAAGAAAAAGAATAGCAAATGAGCCTGCGATGATTAAAAAATAATGCTTAAAAAAGTGAGAAAATTTAAAAATACATTGTGTAACAAAAGGCAATTCAACATGAAATCTTGAAAAAATTTCAGCAAATTGTGGCAAGATCCAATAACCTAGAATAATTGACGCAATCATCATGGTAAAAAAAAGAATAAATGGATAGCGAAAAGCTTCAATCATTTTTTGTTTGACATTTTTTTGCATATCCATCAGCTCAGCGACTGATTTTAAAACCAAATCAAGTTTACCGGTTTGCTCTCCGATTAAAATTAAGTTACGCATCATTTCAGGGAAATGATCAGGATAATGGCAAACCGAATGATAAAAGCTTAAACCTGTTTCAACATGACGCATAATACTTTGAATTATTTTTCTAAAATAAAGATTAGAAATGCCGCTGGAAATGCCCAGCAATGCTTTATTAAGCGGTGTTCCGCCTTTTAATAAAATAGATAACTGATTAGAAAAAGCACTAATTTCATCAGATGAAATACGTGCCCATATTTTTTCATTTTTAAATGATTTTAAATAAAAATTAATTTTTTTCTCTTCGACGATTTTAATCGGAAATAAACCTTGCTGAAGCAGATAATTTGCAATGTGTCCTTCTGACTCAGATTGCATAGTGCCTAGAACAGCTTCTCCATTTTGATTCCTTGCAAAATAATTATAATAGGCCATTTTTTTTATCATAAATTATGTTTTTTCGGCAATAAGGCGTAAAACTTCTGCTGTAGAAATAATTCCCTTTGAGGCATATTTCAGCGCATTTAGCGAAATTGTTTCAAAATCAGGATTAATTGCAACAAGATGATAAAAAGCATCGTATTTTTTGCCTCTCAAGGCTTGATTTAATTCCTCATTAATTTCCAGAAGCTCAAAAACACCCATTCTACCGATGTAACCTGAATTGTGACATTGATGACAACCCTTGCCGATATGGTAATCAGCAGACAGGCAATTAGGCATTTTTTCTAAAAAAAGCCGTGAAAAAATATTTCTTTCACGCTCAGAAAGTTGATAGGTTGTTTTACAGTTAACGCAAATTTTTCTTACTAATCTTTGGGCAATAACAACTTTTAAAGCATTTGCAATTAAATAAGGTTCTGAGCCCATATCAATTAAACGCAAAACAGCACTTGCAGCATCATTCGTATGTAAAGTTGAAAAAACTAAGTGCCCTGTCATTGCGGCACGCATGCCCACATCAACAGTTTCTTGATCTCTCATTTCACCCACTAAAATAATGTCAGGATCTTGCCGTAATGACGATCTTAAAACATGTGAAAAAGTTAGCCCAATTTTTGGATTAATTTGTACTTGAGAAATGCGCGTAAGACGATATTCAACCGGATCTTCAACGGTAATAATCTTTTTCTCCGCATCATTAAGCTCATTTAAAGCCATATAAAGCGTAGTTGTTTTACCTGACCCTGTAGGCCCTGTAACAAGAATCATTCCATTAGGATAACGAATAATATCCTTAAATTTTAAAAGCATTTTTTCAGGCATACCAAGGGTATCAAGCTTTAACAAACCCATGTCTTGGTCAAGCAAACGCAGCACAACAGACTCACCAAACTGAACAGGTAAAGTAGATATTCTAACGTCTATTTTTTTCTCATTAACTTTTATATTGAAACGACCATCTTGTGGTAATCTTTTCTCTGAAATATCAAGACCTGCCATGACTTTTAAACGTAAGACTAAAGCAGAAGCAACTTGTTTTTCTTTCATAACTTGCTCATGCAAAATACCATCTATTCTTTGACGAATTCTAACCATATTTTCATCTGGCTCAATATGAATATCTGATGCTTTAATTTGAATTGCATCTTGAAAAATACTGTATAACAGCCTAACAACAGGCGCATCGCTCGATTTTTTATCCGTCACTAGGCTGTCAAGATTATAATCAACGTTTGATTTAAGTTGTAAAGCCAATTCATTAGCAATATGTGAAATTTCTTCTGTTTTTCTATAAATGCTATCTAGTGCTTTTAGCAAATCAAACTCACGAATAATCGCTTGTTTCACTGTTTTTTTTGTGATCGACTGTATCTCATCAATAATATAAAGATTAGTAGGATCAACCATTCCTATAAAAATAAAAGCATCATCTTCAGAAAGGCCAATAACACGATATCTTCTAGCAAAAGATTCTGGAATTTTCTCTATGATTTTTTTATCAAATTGATAGTATTTAATATCAACGAAAGGAATATTTAACTGTTCTGACAATGAATTTAAAAGACGATCTTCAGTAATAAAACCTAAATCAACTATTATTCTTCCTATTTTTTTTCCTGATTCTTTTTGTTCCTGCAACGCCAACGATAACTGACCAGATGAAATAACTTTATTATGAACTAGCAAGTCCCCTATTTTTGTTTTTTTAGTTATTTCAATATTTTTCATGTCTTATTTTCTTTTAATTTTATGATTTCTTTTTCAAGACTAAAAATATCAAACTCAAAAATAAAATGATAGCTATCTTCTGAAACGTTAAGAATATTTATTTTTTTCCACTCTATCAACCAATGAGAATTTTCAATGTATTTTATGATTTGGATATTACCGGAAAAATCTCCTGATGATTCAACTAAAAAGGTATGCTTATAAAAATCTGCTTTTAATGATTTTGATTTTTCTTTATCAGCAAAAATCATTTCTGGATTTGAATTTGAAAGTGAATTTATTTCAACGCCGTTAGCTGTGGAAATAATGCCATTAATTAATTTATATGTTTCATCTGAATCAATTAATTTTATTTTATATTTTTTCATTTCATCTTTTATATTTTGTATTTTTTCTTCTTCAAGGTTACTCTCTGAAGACAAACTTTTCTTTAAAAGACTATCTTTTGATTCAAAAATCTTACTGGCAACACCAGAAATAAGGTTAGATTTTTCTTTTGAGAGAACATTATATTTCTCTGTTTTTTCCTTTATTTCTTTATAAAAAAAATTAAACCATAAAAATATTATCAATATAATTAATGATGAAACTATCATCCATTTTTCTCTAGCAGATTTATTTTTCATCACGTCAAAAATTAATGATTTATTTTTCATTTTATTTTTCTTCTTTTATTTCACCTTTAAAATAAAAAATCCATTTATTTTCACTGTTTTGTATTTTTATTTTATCACTATTAATTATTTTCAATCCGTTATATAGGTTAAAATAGCTCAAAAATAAATCTAAAGATTCTTTTTTTTCTGATTCTATTTCAATAGAAAAATCATGATCTTTACCATTTATTTTTATTTCTTTTATTTTTATAAAGTCATTTTCATGATTAGAATCAAGGATAAATTTACTCCATAAAACCTCATTCTTTTTTGAAAACCCTTTAATTCCACTCATGACATTTTTGATCGCATTTATATCAATAGCTTGATCCACATTGCCATGATCAATAGGAGACTGATTAGATGAAATCTTTTCAAGCGCTGAAGCAACTTTCAAAAATTCTTTTTCTTTTAGCACATAATTTTCTTTTGATTCTGAAAGATCTCTTGAAAGCATTAACGAATAAAAAGAAAGCGAAAAAACTAACATGAAAATTAAAAAACTGGCAAATCTCATAGCAAAATATCGATTCTTTACCTTAAATTCTTCATGATAAAAATCAATCTCTTGAATGATCATATATTGGCACCCCTGAGCGCTGCACCAATGCTAATAAAATTGTTTTTTAATGCTTTTTCATTGAAGGAATGATCACATGAAATAAAAGAATGAACATCTAAGAATTCAAAATAAACATCAACTTTTCCTGAGAGAGATTCAAAAATATCATCGCTCTCAACGCTCGAATAATAATAAACTTTCTTAATCAAAGAACCCATCATTTGGCTTTCAAAATAATCTAATGATCGCTGCAACTCTAATAAAAACAAATCAGTCTTTATAGACAACAGCATGCCTTCACTTATTTCAATTTTTCTATATAAAACAACAAACCCTTCTTTAAAAAGAATAATTTTTATGTGATTTTCGCAAACAAAAAATAAACCAATGCCTTCATTAGCATCAGGCAAAACTCTAATAATATTCCTTAAAGACAACTCTTCAATATCAATATTTTTTAACTGTAAGTTTGATTTACTAATAATAGATACTAAGGATTCAACTTCTTTTTTTTGCGCAATAGCAATATAAGCTGATGTTATTTCTTTGCTATTCGCCTTCAGATTAGGCATATAAAACGCTTCAAAAACACAGTCTTGCTTAGAAGATGTCGTGAAATGCTGCATTTGCCAAAATAGCGCTTCTTTAAGTTCTGCTGCAGGGACATTAGGCGTATCTGTTCTAAATAGCTGATAATGATCACTTTTCATGACAGCATAGCAAGGCATACCTTTGAGTTTAAGGCGTGTAATCATATTAAGTAACAGTGCTTTTTGCTTAAATAAATCACGATCTTCTATAAACTCACAAATAATGAGTTTATATGGCATCGCCTGCGTATCGACCACACAAAGCGAAATGCCTTTAGAGCACAAGTGTAACCCTAGTTTTTTCTTATTATTTTTGCCTATGCCTAGATATTGCTTAAGTAACATAAAACGAGCGCATCCTGTGCTTCTTTTCCCAAGATTAAAAGGAAACTTTTTTTCTTGAAGATAAAAAGATAAATGCATAAAATATACCTATTTAAAATAGGCAAGAAACGATGCCACATATTGTATTATTTGAACCTGAAATCCCCCCTAATACAGGAAATATTATTAGGCTTGCTGCCAATACAGGCTTTGAGCTTCACCTTATCGAACCTTTAGGTTTTGCTTGGGATGATAAAAAATTACGGCGCGCAGGATTGGATTACCATGAGTTTGCCTCAATTCATTTTTATGCCAATTTTGATCTTTTTATTACAGGAAATAAAATAGTAACCGATATAGTGTCAGAAAAAAAAGAAAGAAGGCTTTTTGCAATATCAACAAAAGGCACTAAGCACTATACTGATGTAACTTTTTCGCAAGAAGACTTCTTTCTTTTTGGGCCTGAATCACGCGGATTACCTGAATCTATTTTAAAAATACTTCATGCGGATTTTATTTTAAAAATTCCTATGCGGGAAAATAGTCGTAGTTTAAATTTATCCAATGCTGTCTCGGTTGTTGTTTATGAAGCATGGCGACAACTTGGTTTTTAATGAAGCGCGACAACAAAGCTGGGCGGTTTTGCATAAGTCCTATTGGTTAATAATAAGCAGAAATATCTGCAACATCCATTTGTGCAGGCTGCATAAATGCTTGACCATAATCTTTCCAAACGTCATACCTTAAAAAAAGCTGATAGATATCTTGATCAATATGATGTTGATCTCTCATTCTTTTTAAAATACCCAGAGCTTGGCTCATTTTCATTGCTTCTTTATAGGGGCGATCCTCAGAGGTTAAGGCTTCAAAAATATCTGCTACAGCCATCATTTTGGCAGGAATGGACATCTGTTCCCCTTTTAGTTTTTTAGGGTAGCCTGTTCCATCTACTTTCTCATGATGTCCTCCTGCAATTTCGGCAACACGTTTTAGCCTTTTAGGAAAAGGTAATGATTCAAGTAAATCAATACTGATATTAATATGCTGATTAATCACGGTTCTTTCGTCATGACTTAAAGTACCTCTTTCAATGCATAAAACGGCTACTTCTTCAGGTGAAATAAGCGCTATTTTTTCTCCTTGTTCATTTTTAAGAGCAATAAGCGAAAGATTTTTAATAATATTTTTTTCTTCTTCTTTTAAAAACTCACCGCCCATATTCACTTTTTTAAGCGTTTGTAGTGCTTTTAACCACTCTTGCTTTTTTGCTTCAAAACCTAAAAGGTATGCTAATAAAAATAATGGATGCTGATAGGGCATACTCAAAATTTTTATTTTTTCTTCTTTGATTAAAAGGTCAAACTTCAACTCAATAATATCAATGCAATCAATCAATTTTTCTAATTTAGTCGCTTTATTTAATAAAAAATCAGGTGTTGCTAGTTTGCCACAGTCATGTAACCAAGAAGCGACCTTAATCTCATATTTTTCATCTTCACTTAAATCAAAAGATTGTAAAACTTCATTATCTAAGCAACCTGCCTCAACCATAAGATTCATAATATACGGCACACGCTGGCAATGTTTAGCCGTATGCTTTGATTTAGCATCAATTAGTTGAGCAATACATTGAATAAAAGAATCCCATAAATTTTTATATTCTTGATTTAATAAATGATTGCTCAGTGCAATAGCTGCATAAGAGGCTAAAGCCGACACAATTTCTTCTTTTTCTTTTGAGAAAAAACAAACTTCTTTTTCATGCTCATGCGCATTAATTAACTGCAAAATGCCAATAACTTCTTTGCGTGAATTAGTTAAAGGAATTGTTAAAAAAGACTTTGAGTAATAACCAGATTGTTGATCAAATTTTTTTGTGCCTGCAAAGTCAAAGCGATCCGTTTTATAAACATCCTCAATATTGACATTGCTTCTTGTAAGGGCAGCATAAGTTGCTACATTGCGAATACTGTAACCACCATTTTCTAATTTTAAAGGAATACGTTCTAAAGATAGAGGGCTTTGCGGCGGAGAAGAGAGCGTATTAACATAAAAATCAAGCACGCGATTTTTAGCTAATGCAAACTCCAGAAAACTAGCAGATTTTTCTTCACTCACCAAATAAAAAGTGCCACCCTCTGCTTTTGTTAGCGTCATCGCTTCATCAAGAATAATTTCAATAACGCTACTTAATGCACTTTGTTTTGAAAGACGGATAAGTAAATCTTGCGCATCTAATTTCTCAGATGGTTCAATATAAGCTAAATCAATTACATTCAAGCTTGTAGAAACTGTCATTTTCCACCCTTTATTTTATTTTTTATCAGGTTTAGATCATATTTAAATAGTAGCCTATCATGCGAAAATGCAGCGAAATTTAATAAAAAAATAAGTAATGCATTTTTTATTTTGGACATTCAGTCATGCAAATATGATTAAGCGAGGCTGCAGCTAGTACTGCAAAGCCTCGCGCATAGCGCAGACAAAGTTATCGCTTCTAATGCAAATGGAATAAGACGATCAAGCAAACAGAGAATCACTACCTAATCCTTGCTTCTCAAGGATATCTCTTAATCTCTTCAGCGCTTCAACTTGAATTTGTCGCACTCGTTCGCGTGTTAAGCCAATCTCTCTACCAACTTCCTCCAACGTGCTCATTTCAAAGCCTCTCAAACCAAACCTTCTTGCAATAACTTCACGTTGTTTTTCAGAAAGCTGGTCCAACCACATATCAATATTCCCTTTTAGATCTGAGTCTTGTAGCACTTCGGCAGGATCTGCTGATCCTCCATCTGCTAGCGTTTCAAGTAAAGATTTATCAGAGTCATAACCTAAGGGTGAATCTACAGAAGAAACTTGTTCATTTAATCCAAGCATCTTTTTGACATCATCCAATGGCTTGTCTAACAAGGTTGCAATTTCTTCAGGAGACGGATCATGATCCAACTTTTGAGTCAATTCACGTGCAGCTCTTAAGTAAACATTTAACTCTTTAACAACATGAATGGGCAAACGTATGGTCCGAGTTTGATTCATAATTGCTCTTTCAATCGTCTGCCTAATCCACCAAGTGGCATAAGTTGAAAAGCGAAAACCACGCTCAGGATCAAACTTCTCAACAGCACGAATCAAACCTAAGTTACCTTCTTCTATTAGATCAAGCAGTGTTAAACCACGATTAACATAGCGCCTAGCAATTTTTACAACAAGACGCAAATTACTTTCAATCATGCGTTTTCTTGCGTCTTCATGCCCTTGTAACGCTCTACGCGCAAAATACACTTCTTCTTCAGGTGAGAGTAACGGCGAAAAACCTATTTCATTTAAATAAAGTTGGGTTGCATCAAGATTTTTTTGTTTGGCAAGTACTTGTGTTTGGCGTCTGCGCACTGGTTTTCTTTTAGCAATAAGCGCTTTTTCTACTTGAGGATCAATCAATAGGGCTTTTTTGACCTTAACTACTTTACCCTCTTTTTTTTGCTTAGGACGAGCAAGAAACTCATCCTTTAAATCTAAGGGTGCGCTATCCTCCAAAGAATCTGCGCCTGCCTCAAAAATAAAATCGTCTTCAAGTGGGCTAACTAAGCCTAAGTCTTCTTCTGAAAAAGAAAGTGCCTCAAATTCAATATCATCATCCCTATTATCTCGTGCCATATACGCTCCTACTTTTCAGACATCATAAAAAGGCTATTAGCCGCTATAATCCGTGCAACTAATCAAACTCAACACTCATCGTTCTGGTAAATAAGCCACAGGATCAACTGGATTACCATTTTTTCTAATTTCAAAATGCAGCTTACTTATTTCTGCTTCTGTAGAACCTATTTCGGCAATTTTTTGTCCAGCTTTAACAAAACTTCCTTCACTCACTAATAATTTACTGTTATGGGCATAAGCGGTTAAATAACCTTGATCATGCTGCACAATAATCATGTTCCCATAGCCACGTAGTCCGTTACCGCTATACATCACCTTTCCATTCGCAGCAGAATAAACAGGTTCTCCCGTTGCGCCACTAATATCAATGCCCTTATTTCCATCCACTGAAAACTTCCTAATGATTGATCCTTGAATAGGCCACAACCACTCTATGCTAAATCTTTTTGATTTTTGATTGCTATTTGTTTGTTGTATCTCTTTTTCATTATTTTTTTCTGTTATATCTAAAAATTTATTAGCTTGTGGTGCTAATGCAACTTGACTCACCTCTTTTGCGCTTTCAAAGCTATTTTGAGGCGTATTTTTTGACACTATTAATTTTTGCCCTACCGAAATGGAATAAGGCGGGCTAATTTTATTCAAAGAAGCTGTTTCATCAACAGCAAGATGATATTTCCTGCTAATCGAATAGAGTGTTTCCCCTTGAGAGACAAGATGAAAAGCGGGTGACTGACTATATTCAATTGCTCTTTCAGCGCCAGTAGAAGTAGGACTAACCGATTCAATATTAATCGGTTTAGATAAAGGAGCTTCAGAAGATAAAGGTGAGCTAGTTTCTTTATTTAATGAAGTCGTGGGCGCGCTGACATTTGTCGAGGAAAAAGCAGAAGTACTAGAACCAACGGAGGCATAAGCCGTGCCTTGACCTAATGGTTTAATTGCAAAAGTTCGAGCACCTGAATATTCATAACTTGCTCCCTTCGCATAGCCTGAATCGGCAGATTGAGAAAAAGAAGGGTGAGAAGCCGATGTAAAACGTGGTTTTTTTAAACTAACTGCAATTTCACGTTTTTCTACCGGTGCGGCAGTGCGCACATTATCATTAATACAACCCTGAAGTAAGGTTGTACTTATAAGTACGGCAAATGACGCACGAAATAAAAAGTACTTAGAAAAATGCAGAGTAATTAGCAAAAATTGACTTTTAAAAGTCTTGATCATTCTATATTCATCCATAACGCTTATCCTTTGTCCAAGACAACAAGCAATTCCCGTGCAGGCTTTCTAAAAAAGCTGTTTTCTAAATGGTGCCATGAGTAGCTACATTTTTTTCCTTCAAAACTAACACCGCGCAATGCGCTTCAATACCCTCTTCTCTACCGACAAAACCTAATTTTTCCGTTGTGGTTGCTTTAATACTAATTTGCTCTGAATCAACACCCAATAAATCAGAAAGTTTTTTTTGCATTGATGGAATAAAAGACGCAATTTTAGGCCTTTGAGCAAGAACAGTTGCATCTATATTCGCAATGAGATATCCCTTGTTACGCACTAAAAAAAGTACTTTTTTTAACAACAACAAACTGTCAATCTTAGAAAACTGTTGATCCGTATCAGGAAAATGCTGACCGATATCACCTAAACTTAATGAGCCCAGCAAAGCATCGCACAAAGCATGAACCAATACATCACCATCAGAATGGGCAATAATACCGCGATGATGCGGAATTTTGACACCGCCTAACATAATATGATCACCATCACCAAAGCAATGCACATCTATTCCAAAACCAATTCTCATACTCACCCCAAAATTGATCATAGAAATAGAACTAAGCAATATTATCCTGCATTTGTAGAATAAATCGAGCTAATTGTAACTGATCAGGATACGTTAATTTAATATTTTCCCAACTGCCTTCAACCAAAAGGGAAAATAATCCTCTAAGTTCAATCGCTTGAGCTTCATCTGTAATTTGCTTGCCGGTTATTAAAGCAGATTGTAGCGCGTCACGTAGTAACGCATAACGAAACATTTGAGGGGTTTGAGCTGACCATACTTTGGCGCGATCAACTGTTTTGTCAATAATTCCCTCTACACCACCTTGAGGATGCTCATAAATAGATTGGATCTGTTTTAACGTATCCTGTTGAGGCAGACCCAATATTCCACCAACGGGATGTTCTTTAAGGCGCTCTATTAAATGAAGAATAAGACTAGGTCTGATGCATGGTCTTGCTGCATCATGCACTAAAACCCAATCATTCGGTTTAGCATGCGAAGAGAGTGCATTCAAGCCATTCATCACTGATAAAGCACGCTCTTTTCCACCCAAGCAAGTTAATAATTTAGGGTGAGAATATAGCGTCATTTTTGGCCAAACAATATCATTCTCGCAAACAACAACCATGACGCCAGAGATCATCGACAAACTAAGAAAACGTTGCAGAGTATGCTCAAGCACTGTTTTATCAAGAATACTTAAGTATTGCTTTGGCAAACAACTTTCCATTCTACGGCCTATGCCAGCAGCTGGTATCAAGGCCCAAAATTGGGGTGATTCATTCACCATAAAAAGCACTCTATTTATTCAAATAATTTTATTCAACAATCTGGATATAAACCTCATCTTTTTTAATCATGCCTAGCTCAAGGCGTGCTTTTTCTTCGACAGCATGCCAGTCATTTTTTATACTTAATGTTTCACGCTCTAACTCATGATTTCTTTTTTTAAGGCCTTCATTGAGCTGAAGCTGAATTTCAACCTGCTTTCTTAAAAACGGTACTTTAGGTAGCCCTGTTTCTGTATTCCATAAGCTAAGCTGGAGTGGCACTAAAAGCGCAAGATTTAATAGAATGACGTTCCTTATCATTACAATCACCTCAAAATACGACAACAATAAATTTGGAGTTGGCCTGTAAGCCGGGTTCTGTCGTGAACAATCATTCCTCTGGGACAGATGTCACCATCTGCCTCAAGCGATCTACCCGAATCCAGTGCGGGTCGCACCTAATGGATTCCTATTTGATCTTGCTCCCAGCGGGGTTTTCCATGCCGTAAGCTGTTACCAGCTACGCGGTGCGCTCTTACCGCACCTTTTCAACCTTACCCAGCACCTTTTAACAGGTACATTAGAGATGCGCTTGGAGAACATCACTTAGGCGGTATATTTTCTGTGGCACTTTCCGTAGGCTCGCACCTCCCAGGCGTTACCTGGCGCTGCACCCTATGGAGCCCGGACTTTCCTCCCTTAGCGACAAGCAAGCTTGTCCTAACAGCGATTGCTCAGCCAACTCCAAAACCTTCTATACCCTTCGTACTTGAAACCACGGCTTGAAAGCACGGCATGGTTGGCTGCACTCATTCACCCTAATCACATAGTTTATCTATGCTCATGGGGTTCACGCCCTTGCCGCCTCACCGTGATTCCAATTACTTTGGGTCTATTCTAATGCAGCTTAATAAGTATCGTTTTTAAGCTGCATTAGAACTAAAAATTTATCTTAAATGGGAACTCTGCCAATCCTCTATAAGGCGCAGCTTCCCGCAAGATTTCTTCAATTCTTAATAATTGATTATATTTGGCAACTCTGTCAGAGCGACACAATGACCCTGTTTTAATCTGACCTGCCGACGTTGCCACAGCAAGATCTGCAATAAACGTATTTTCTGTTTCGCCTGAACGATGCGAAATAACCGCTGTATAGCCAGACTCTTTAGCTAAACGAATCGCTGCGAGCGTTTCGGTCAAACTACCGATTTGATTTACTTTAATAAGTATTGAATTGGCAACGCCCTGCGTAATTCCCTGACGCAATACCTTTTCATCTGTCACAAATAGATCGTCGCCTACTAATTGAACAGTTTTGCCAAGCTTATCTGTTAGCATTTTCCATCCTGCCCAATCATCCTCGCTTTGCCCATCTTCAATAGAAAGAATAGGGTAATCGCTCGCAAGTTTAGCAAGATAATCAACGAATTGACTAGAATCTAGTATTTTCCCTTCGCCTTGTAAATGATATTTACCTGCTTTATAAAACTCTGTCGATGCACAATCAAGCGCTAAAGTAATTTCTTTCCCAGCCTTAAAACCGGCCATCTCGATAGCTTGCATAATTATTTTTAAGGCTTCTTCATTAGATCTTAGATCAGGTGCAAACCCACCTTCATCCCCCACTGCCGTATTTAAACCCTTTGATTTAAGCACTGACTTCAGCGCATGAAAAGTTTCAGCGCCATAACGCAGACCCTCTGCAAAGCTAGAAGCACCGATCGGTTGAATCATAAACTCTTGGATATCAACATTATTATCAGCATGTGCCCCACCATTAATAATATTCATCATGGGCACAGGCATGGTGTACGAACCTAAATGGTTGCCATAAATATTAGAAATATGCTCAAACAAAGGTATTTTTTTATCAATCGCGCTAGCTTCAGCACAAGCCAAAGAAACAGCTAATATCGCGTTAGCACCTAAAAAAGACTTGTTTTCTGTGCCATCTCTTGCGATCAGCGCTAAATCAATCTGTTTTTGTTCATAGACACAACGACCTAATAAAAGCTCACGAACAATAGAGTGAACATTGCCTACTGCTTTTAAAACACCTTTACCTAAGTAACGTTTTTTATCGCCATCGCGCAATTCAATAGCCTCCCTTGAGCCTGTTGAAGCACCTGAAGGTGCACAAGAACGGCCTATGACACCACTGCTCAGACGAACCTCAGCTTCAATCGTAGGATTGCCACGTGAGTCTAAAATTTCTCTTGCGCGTACATCAACAATCTCTGACATTTTTTTACTCCAACTAAATTCACAACTTACACACAATAATAAAAAGTACATCTAATCAAGCGGTTTGAAGAACCGGAAAACTTTTCACTAAGTCATCTAATGCTTTCATTTGAGAGAGAAAAGGTTTGACCTGGCTTAATCTTAAGGCGCAAGGTCCATCACAGCGTGCCGCATCAGGATCTGGATGTGCCTCAAGGAATAATCCTGCGATTCCCTGCGCCATACCAGACCTTGCCAACTCTGTTACTTGATGACGCCGTCCATCAGCACTTAACTCTTTACCACCTGGTTTTTGCAATGCGTGCGTTACATCAAAAATGACAGGGTAGCCACTATTTTTCATAATGCCAAACCCTAACATATCAACAACAAGATTATTATAACCAAAGCATGAACCTCTTTCGCACAACATTAAGCGCGAATTTCCTGACTCCTCAAATTTCCGTAAAATATGCCCCATTTCTTGAGGTGCAAGAAATTGGGCTTTTTTAATATTGATAGCAACGCCTGTTTTAGCCATAGCAACGACTAAATCTGTTTGACGCGATAAAAAAGCAGGCAGCTGAATAATATCTGCCACTTCAGCAACTTCTTGCGCTTGCTCAGGCAAATGAATATCTGTCACAACAGGCACATTAAACTGTTTTTTAATTTCTTCTAAAATTCGCAAACCTGCTTCTAATCCTGGCCCACGATAAGCGTAAACAGAAGAACGATTGGCTTTATCAAACGAGCCCTTAAAAACATAAGGAATATTAAGTTCAGCGCAGACGCTCACAAATTGCTCTGCAACCTGTAATGCTAAATCTTTTGATTCAAGCACATTCACGCCAGCTAAGAGCACAAAAGGCTGCGTATTATTAATATTAATCGAATCTTTAGTAATATTAATCGAATCTTTAGAACCTCTACTTAAAGAGACTGTTTTTTGTGCAACAAAATCAATTCCCATACTCACACTCGCAGATTAGATTTCAAACTATTCATTAGGTCGTTTTAGATCGTCTATTTAGTTGTTGAAGCTCAGCAAGGTTTTTCTACGTTAGCAGCTACGTTTGCAGCTGACACAAAACCTCTAAACAGCGGATGTCCATCACGTGGTGTTGACGTAAATTCAGGGTGAAACTGGCAAGCAATAAACCAAGGATGCTGAGGCAACTCGATCACTTCAACGAGTTCTTGATCATAAGATTTTCCTGAAATAACTAAACCATGTTTTTCTAGCACATCAACATATTGTTGATTCACTTCATAACGATGTCGATGTCTTTCCATAATTGCTTCTTTACCATACATCAAACACGCACGACTCCCTTCTTTCAATGCGCATAATTGCCCACCCAATCTCATGGTTCCACCGATTAAAGAATCACTATCACGCAGCTCGGTTGAGCCATCAATATTTTTCCACTCGGTAATAAGTCCTATTACAGGATAGGGAGATTTAGCATCAAACTCAGTACTATGTGCACCAGATAAACCGACGACGTTACGTGCAAATTCTACGATTGCAAGCTGCATCCCCAAACAAATACCAAGGAAAGGAATATTATTTTCTCTCGCGTATTGTATCGCGCGAACTTTTCCTTCCGTACCTCTCGCACCAAATCCTCCTGGCACGAGAATCGCGTTAGCTGGTTTAAGTAAATCTAAACCCTGCGTTTCCAAATTTTCCGCATCGATATACAAAATATCAACTTTGGTTCGTGTATCAATTCCTGCATGAATTAACGCTTCATTTAAGGATTTATAAGCATCAACTAAATCAACATATTTACCAACCATCGCAATTTTAACACGCGTCAGTGGATTTTTTTGAAGATGAACCACTCGCTCCCATTCTGATAAATCAGCAGGTTTTGCTTTATTTTGTAAGGCTAACTTCTCAACGACAATATGATCAAGACCCTGCTGGTGAAGTGCAGTAGGAATATTATAAATACTTGACTGATCAAGACAAGAAACCACAGCTCGTTCTTCCACGTTGGTAAAAAGGGCAATTTTTCGCAACGATTCAGCAGGAATATCATGATCAGAACGACAAATTAAAATGTCAGGTTGCAAACCAATTGAGCGCAACTCTTTTACAGAATGCTGCGTAGGCTTAGTTTTTGTTTCGCCTGCTGTTGAAATATAAGGCACCAAAGTTAGGTGAATAAATAAAGTTCGATGAGCTCCAAGCTCTGCTCGCAACTGCCTCACCGCCTCTAAAAAGGGAAGAGATTCAATATCTCCCACAGTGCCGCCAATTTCAACCATTACGATGTCAGCCGAAGGATCACATAATAAAATCTTTTCTTTTATTGCGTCAGTAATATGAGGAATAACTTGAACTGTGGCACCAAGATAATCTCCACGTCTCTCACGATGAATAACTTCCTCGTAAATTTTACCAGTCGTAAAGTTATTTTTTTTTGTCATTTTACGTCGCACAAAGCGCTCATAATGCCCTAGATCTAAATCAGTTTCTGCGCCATCCTCAGTAACATACACTTCGCCGTGTTGATAAGGGCTCATTGTACCTGGGTCAACATTTATATAAGGATCAAGCTTCATAAGCGTTACTTTTAATTCGCGCGTTTCTAGTATTGACGCGAGCGATGCTGCCGCAATTCCTTTACCTAAAGAAGAAACAACGCCGCCTGTTACTATCACAAATCGAACCATAATATAGCTCTCGCGCAAAATCAAAATTGGTTACTTTAAAAGTGAAACCGAATTGTAACAACTTAAACTCAGAGTGTCATGACATTCACCACTAAATGTAGAACCAAAGTAGTAATGTCCGCTTTAAGCAAAATAGAAATGTCCGCTTAGTCTTAAATGAATACCAAGACTGAGGGGGAGCTAGATTGAAAAACGGACTAATACTCATTGCCAAAAGAGAACTCGAACAAGCTGAGGTACCCTGATATTGCTGGACACGCCCTGTTTGTTAAACTTAGTCCAACAGGGGGAAGCATGAGTAAAAAAGAGATGAACAGATACACCTTAGAGTTTCGTGGGGAAGCAGTTAAATTGGTTCTATACCTATCGGAAATCAAAAAG
>CAMAPQ010000035.1 GCA_945860125.1 Klebsiella pneumoniae | reverse complement strand
GCGAGTGCAGCCAACAATGCCATGTTTTCAATGGTGAAGGGTATAGAACTGCACTATTCTCATCACACAATATTAGCGAGGAAAATATGACGGTAAAAGATAGTAACGGCACAGAACTAAAAGACGGCGATGCGGTGCAGGTTATTAAAGATTTAAAAGTCAAAGGCACGTCATCTGTTTTAAAAAGAGGCACAGCGTATAAAGATATTCGCCTCACAGATGATGAGGAAGAAGTCGAATGTGGCAAAGGCAAAGCGACTGTCGTCCTTAAAACCTGCTTTTTGAAAAAAGTTTAAAAAGACTATGTTACACTCACCCTCCCTTTTCGTTTATTAACTGTGGCGCTTTCTTCAATAACCTCTCATTTTGTTTCTTTAGGATCAAAAGATTATGGCGATGACTTCTCTTAGCAAAGACAAAATTAAATTTCTCTTACTCGAAGGCGTGCATCAGTCCGCTGTTGACCGCTTAAAATCAGCTGGCTACACCAATATTGAATACATAAAAACGTCACTAGAAGGCGTAGAGCTTCATCAAAAAATTGCCGATGCCCATTTTGTAGGTATTCGCTCTCGTACGGAACTCACAGAAGAAGTTTTTGAAGCAGCAAAGAAACTCATTGCTGTCGGTTGTTTTTGTATTGGTACCAACCAAGTTGATCTTAATGCTGCGCTTATTCGTGGTATTCCTGTTTTTAATGCCCCTTACTCAAATACACGAAGTGTTGCCGAGCTTGTATTAGCTGAAGCGATTTTACTCATGCGCCGCGTGCCTGAAAAAAGCGCTCTGGCACATAAAGGAATTTGGCAAAAATCAGCTGATAACAGCTATGAAGCAAGAGGAAAAACACTGGGTATTATTGGTTATGGCAGTATTGGCTCCCAGCTAAGTGTGATTGCTGAAAACTTAGGCATGAAAGTAAAGTTTTATGACGCAATTACCAAGTTAGCATTGGGTAATGCTGAGCAGGTCAATACGCTAGATGAACTACTCGCAGTGAGTGATATTGTAACGCTCCATGTACCAGAGAACATCACAACTCAAAATTTATTTGATGAAAAAACCATCGCCAAAATGAAAAAAGGTAGCATCTTGATTAATGCTTCAAGAGGCACCGTCGTTGACATTGAGGCGCTCGCTAAGGCACTGAATAATAATCATCTTTTGGGGGCGGCAATTGATGTCTTTCCTATTGAGCCAAAGTCTAACAATGAAGAGTTTATGTCACCATTAAGAGGGATTGGTAACGTTATACTCACGCCCCATATTGGCGGCAGCACACTAGAAGCGCAGGCAAATATTGGACAAGAAGTAGCCGAAAAATTTGTTAAATATAGTGATAACGGCTCCTCTTTATCTTCTGTTAATTTTCCAGAAGTGGCGCTGCCAAGTTATACCGTTAAACATCGTTTATTGCATATTCACAATAATATACCGGGTGTTTTATCGGAAATTAACAAAGTATTTTCTGAAAATAACATTAATATTGCCGCTCAATATTTACAAACCAATGAAAAAATTGGCTATGTTGTCGTTGATGTTGATGCCGGCTACAGCGAGCTTGCACTGGAAAAACTACAAAATGTAAAAGGGACGATTCGAACACGCGTCTTGTATTAGCGTAAAAGATCGCGCCTCTTATTAAGAGGCTACTATGTTTTAGTTTTAGTTTAGCCCGCCTGTTCGCCCTGAGCTTGTAGAAGGGTTCTTAACGCCCATCCTTCGACAGCTCAGGGCGAACAACAGACGTGGTGGTCAGGATGCACAACTACACTGACTTAATCACACACCAGATGAAATAAAATGTTGTGGCACGGCAAAAAACTCAACCCCATTTTCATGGAAGGCTTTAACAATTCGGCAGATCATATTATTGTTTGCTTGAGATAAGTTCTCTTTTTTCACCCAAAATGAAAACTGAATACAAATACCCGTCTCGCTTAATTTTTCAATAATAAAAAGTGGCTCTGGTTCTTCTAAAGATTTAGCATACTGATCAGCAACACTCATCAGCACATTTTCAAGACACGTTAAGTCAGTTTTATAATCCACTGTAAATTTAAGATCAATACGGCGAATGGGAAATTTTGTGATATTGGTAACTTCAGATTTAATCATGGTTTCATTGGGAATTCTGACAAATAAATTATCAAATGTTCTTAATTTAACGGATAACCAATCAATAGATAATACTTCGCCTGTCGTTGAACCAACTTTAATAACATCGCCCACCTCAAAAGTATTTTCAACCAATACAAATAAGCCACTAATTAAATTAGATACTGATGTTTGTGAGGCAAAACCAATTGCCACAGAAAAAACACCCGCCGCGCCTAATAACACACCCAGCTTGGCACCCAATTGCTGTAAAGCGGTAATCACAAAAAGCAATAAAATGCCATAATAAACAGCTCTTTTTGTTAGCACTGCATTATGTTTGTTAAATTTACGTCCAACGAATTTCTCAACACCAATAGAAGTTATCTTAGCTAATAAAAAGCCAAGCCCTAATAAGATACAGGCTAAAAATAACTGAAACCATTGAACAGACTTAAACCACTCCATATCACACTCACTCTCACTTAATATTTAAATTACGCAAATAACATTTCAATTGTCTTAAAAATAAAATTGTCATCTTTTTTCTTGCGTGATGCAGTGATTAATCGATGCGTTCGATGCAATTCACTTTTTTTCTCAATATCAATTTTCACTGTGTTTGAGCTCGAATGGCGCACAAGCAATAAATTTTCACCATAAAAATGATCATCAAAAGCCTGATATAAATTTAAAAAATGAACTGGAATATTAATACGCTCTATTTTGAGTGATTCATTATTTTCATTATGAATCGTCACAGGAATCACCGCACGGTGCGCACGTTTTGTTAGTTCTTCACTTTGTAAATAGGCATTGGTTTTACTGGCATAACATAGCTCGCCTATTGTGGTATTAGGCCCAAACCAAGTATCAGAATATTCACGCGTAGGCACTTCCATTAGTTTTTTATTTTCAGCCCCCACTGCTAAACCAAGCCATAAAGCAGCACTCGTATAAAGTGTTGCCATTTCTCGACCACTAATCATTAACGGCCTGATAGGCCGCGCAACTAAAGGACGATCAGGCAAATGTAACGTCATTTTCAAGGTTGGTTCTGTTTCTTTAAAAGCGAATCTGAAAAACTTAGCTTCACGTTTAAAATCACCTAAGAGCGATTGAACAGCAGGCTCAAAAACAACATTCATAAACTCATCCTGAGAATTAATTGCAAAATGATTAAATGCAACTTGCCACTCTTTTTTTAAGCGCGTTATCGTTAATGTTAACGAACCAAAAGACCAAGACATCGTCTGGCCTAACTCAAACTCATGCTCCTCCCACCACCTCATACTGTGCTCCTTTTTATTTGCCAACTTTGGCTATTTTCAAATCAGCTCAAAAGAAAAAACAATACCCTGCTCTTCGCTAGAGGTTACCTGCCAACCTTCTGCTGTTATGCTTTTACTGTTTGCCACCTGCTCTATTTTAGGCAACGCAATTAACGCTTCGTTAAAATATAACAGTGGGCAAATTTCTCTCATCCACACAGGCACAGCTTGTTCTTGAAAAATGTTTTTTAAGTGGCGATGATGTGGTTTATCCGCAGGCTTTATTTTCTCGCCACCTTGCTTTCTTTTTACCCGTAACCCCCCTTGTGTTTTAGCAAGATTCTGGGCTAATAAGTGACAAGAAATACCCTGTCCTTTTATTTTTTTAAAAAGGCACTTTCCACCAAGCCAAGAAGTAGAACCTTCTGTATCCGCTAAATTGATATGCCATAAATACTCAGTTTTATCGCTCACATGATCAGATTGTTGTTTATTTTTAGTATCTAACACAGGACGTTTTAAGAGCATTAATCGCTTTCTAAAACGCCGTACACTCACACCCCCCCACTGAATTAACGTGGTATAAGACTCATTTTGAACTTCACTTAAGAAAATAATTTCATTGAGCACTTTTTTAGAGGGTAAGGATACCTTTAACGCTCTAAACCAAAAACGCAAAAGATTTTTTTGTCGCACCATAGATAGCAATGAGAGTGCATCAATATCCAGCTGATCAGCCTCAATGCGTACTTTGCTTAAATCATCAGAAGCTAACTCATCGAGTAAATCCTGTGTTTCCTGACAAAACAAAGCACTCTTGGCAACTTGCGCTAAAGCGTGCGGCCATTTTTCATGCAAAAAAGGTAAAACCTTATGCCTTAAATAATTGCGCGCTATTTTATCATCTTGATTGCTAGGATCTTCTACCCAACCTAGCTGATTCGCTGCGGCAAATTGTTCTATTTCTACACGGCTAATACTCAGCAAGGGTCTGATGACATTACGCCGATTAAACAGCAAACGCTCACGAATAGCCCCTAAACCCAAGACGCCGGATCCACGCATTAAATGCAGCAAAAAAGTCTCAGCTTGATCATTTAGATGATGTGCAAGACATAACACCCCCCCTGCTGGCACCTGCTCAAAAAAAAGCGCAAAACGTGCCGCTCTTGCGGCCCCTTCTAAGCCTTGCTTACGCCGCGAAAACGCGGTAATTTCAGCTTTTTTTATAACAAGTGGCACACCTAGCTGCGCGCATAATTGCTGGCAATGCCTTTCCCACGCAACAGCCTGTGCCTGCAACCCATGATTAATATGAATTGCCTGACAAAACAAACCATGCTGATCACAAAATTTTTTAACCAGTATCAATAATACGCAAGAATCAATGCCACCACTTAAACCGACAAATACAGGGGCAGGATGCGTTAATAGAAAACAGCAAGCTTTTTCAATACTTTTGAAAATTTTATGAGCCTCAAAGATTAGCATCAGTTGTATGCGCACCATGAGACATTAATCGTTGATAACGCATTTCAATGAGTCGCGCACGATCAATTGATAATAATTCTTTTAATCGAAAACGAATTGAATTTTTAACAAATGAGGCGGCCAAATCCCAATCACGATGAGCGCCGCCCAAGGGTTCATCAACAATGCCATCCACTAAACCCAACTGAAATAAACGATCAGCAGTTAACTTCATTGCCTCTGCCGCTTCTGGGGCTTTTTCAGCACTCTTCCACAAAATAGAGGCACACCCTTCAGGTGAAATAACCGAATAAGTACTGAATTTAAGCATTTGCACCCAATCACCCACCCCAATCGCTAGTGCACCGCCTGAACCACCCTCACCAATCACGGTCACAATAATAGGCACACTTAAAGTGGACATTGCCTGAATATTGCGCGCAATCGCCTCACTTTGACCGCGCTCTTCTGCATCAATGCCAGGATACGCACCCGGCGTATCAACAAAAGATAAAATGGGCAAATTAAAACGTTCCGCCATCTGCATTAAACGTAACGCTTTACGATACCCTTCAGGGCGCGGCATACCAAAATTTCTTAAAACTTTTTCACGTACCTCACGCCCTTTCTGGTGTCCTAGCACCATAACAGGCATGCCATTAAAATAAGCTAATCCACCAATTAAAGCAGGATCATCTGCAAAAAAACGATCGCCTTTGAGTTCATCAAAATCAGTGCATATTTTATCAATATAATCTTTGGTGTGAGGCCGCCTAATATGACGAGCAACCTGCGCAACTTGCCAAGAAGTAAGATGAGAAAAAAGCTGTTCTGTCACCGTGCGACTTTTTTCTTCTAGGCGTCTAATCTCATCGCTAAGATTCAGCCCTTGCGTTTCTTGAATGAGTTTTATTTCTTCAATTTTATGCTGAAATTCAGCAATAGGTTTTTCAAACTCTAAATAATCACTTTGTTTCATACAATATTTTAAAGCCACGCTGTGAAGAAAATAAAATAGAAAGTAAGGATATACCCAACGTAATTGGAATCACGTGAACCCCATAAGCATAGATAAACTATGTAATTGGGGTGAATGAGCGGAAGCCAACAATGCCGTGGTTTCAATTACGAAGGGTATAGAGTATACCAGACGTAAACAAGGGAGAGACAGCCCTGCCACTGTGTGCATCACCCGATCCTTTTATATTAGGACATTAGGACTTACGCAAAATTGTCTCGGCAAGGCGTTGCGATGAAGGCAGTACAAATCGTACGACGAAGCGCGACAACAAAGCTGGGCAGTTTTGCGTAAGTCCTAATAGACAACCCCTAGCACTCTTCCCTACAATCAGCGCCTGCATCTTTGTATTACACTTATTTTTGAGGAACCTTTTTTATGTCACAAAAAATAGTTTATATCGTGAATGGCGCACGCACGCCAATGGGTGGATTTCAAGGTGTTTTCTCTTCTATTTCTGCCCCAGAATTAGGCGCGGTTGTTATTCGTGAAACAATTAATCGATCAGGTGTACAACCAGAACAAGTCGAAGCGGTGATCATGGGCTGTGTTTTAACAGCCGGCCTAAAACAAGGCCCTGCAAGACAAGCGGCACTCAAAGCAGGCTTACCGGCCGCAACTGACTGCACCACCATCAATAAATTATGTGGTTCAGGCATGAAAGCGACCATGTTTGCGCATGATCTTATTCAAGCAGGCACGAATGAACTCATTATATCTGGCGGCATGGAAAACATGACAAATGCGCCTTATCTGCTAGAAAAAGCACGTGCAGGCTATCGCATGGGGCATGGTGAAATTAAAGATCATATGTTTTTAGATGGTCTAGAAGACGCTGAAACAGGCCGCTTAATGGGCGCTTTCGCGCAAGATACCGCTGATCAAAAAGGACTAACACGCGAACAGATGGATGCCTTTGCAATACGCTCACTAACCCGCGCACAAACAGCAATAAAAGAAGGTTATTTTGCTGACGAAATTGTGGCCGTCAAAATTAAAAATAGAAAAGAAGAAATCATTATTTCTATTGACGAACAACCAGGCAAAGCAAAGCCAGAAAAAATACCTGAACTTAAGCCTGCTTTTAAAAATGAGGGAACTATTACAGCGGCAAATGCGAGTTCCATTTCAGATGGCGCTTCTGCTTTGTTGCTCGCAAGTGATGAGGCCATCATCAAATATAAACTGAAGCCTTTAGCGCGCATTGTGGCGCATACAACGCAATCCCAACACCCTGCTGAATTTACCATGGCACCTGTTGGCGCAATTCAAAAACTGTTAAATAAAACCGGTTGGAAAGTAGAAGACGTAGATCTATTTGAAATTAATGAAGCCTTTGCAATGGTTGCAATGATGCCCATTATCGAGCTTAAATTAGACGCTGAAAAAGTTAATATCCATGGTGGTGCTTGCGCACTCGGACATCCCGTTGGTTCAACCGGATCACGAATTATTTTAAGCTTGATTCATGGCTTAAAAAGGCTTAATAAGAAGAGAGGTATTGCTTCTCTTTGTATTGGCGGAGGCGAAGCAACCGCTATTGCCATTGAGTTATGCGACTAGCCAGTCATAACGCATGTGTCATTATTTTTTTAAGGAGAGAAACGTATGTTCACTGAAAAAAATGTATTGGTCATTATAGAGCCGCAGACAGATCATCAACCTGCGCTAGAACAAGCAATTGAAATAGCAAAGACGACAGGCGCTAAAATCACCGCTTTTTTAAATATCTATGATTTTTCCTCTGAAATCGATGCTGCCATTGCAGGTACTTTTTTACATAATGCAAAGCGTTGCACACTTGATAGACAACGTGAGTGGCTAGATAGCTTACTCAGCAAATACCATCAAAAAGATATCAAAATACAAGCCGTTGTTGAGTGGAATAAGCGCTTACACCAAGCCTTAATTGCTGAACTTCACCAACATAAATATGACTGTGTTTTAAAAACAGCCCATCACCACGCCATCTTAAAAAGAGTGTTTTTTACACCGGATGATTGGCATCTCATTCGTGCTTGTCCTTTACCTTTATTCCTTATTCAGCAAAAAACAGCGGCCATTAGTAAAATATTGGTTAGTATTGATCTGACTGATATTATTAAAGATGATGAACGAAAAGCACTGAATCATAAGTTAATTCAAGAGGGTAAAGAAATAAGCGAAATCTTTAATTCTGCGCTGTATCTTATTCACGCTTACCCTTCTATTCCTGCGCTAATGAATACAACACCAGATCTTGTGTCACCTTCAGAATTTCAAACTGAGCTGAAAGCTTATCGTGAAGCGGCGCTATTTCAATTAGCGGATCAACAATCAATTGATTCTGCAAAAGCATTAATTGGCGAAGGGCCTATTGAGCTTGTCGTTGCTAATGCAGCAGATGAAATTTTTGCTGATTTAATCATTATTGGCACACACGCAAGACAAGGTGCTAGCGGCTTTTTTATTGGTAATACAGCAGAAGCCCTGCTTGAACAAACCACAAGAAACTTATTGGTTATTCCCAGTAAAAAATGATAACAGCGCTTCAGCCTGCCGTACTTTCTTTTAATGAGAACACGCCTATTTCTTCTGAATATGATGATATCTATTTTTCAAAAGAAGACGGCGTGGCTGAATCACGCTATGTGTTTATCGAGCAGAATCATTTACGCGAAAGATGGCTTGCTTTATCTTGTAATAGCACCCCTTTTGTTATTATCGAAACAGGTTTTGGTACGGGGCTTAATTTTTTTCTTGCTGCCTCTTTATTTCTTGAATGTACCGCCCGCCCTCATACTTTGCATTTTGTAAGCTTTGAAAAAAACCCCTTAACGCTAGAAGATTTCCAAAAAACAGCGTCACTTTTTTTAAAAATGGCGCCTGAACTTAGCCCCATAATTAAATCTATCACTGACTTTTATCCGCCTCTAATAACGGGGTTTCATCGTCTGCCTGTTATTGAAGACCGCGTTTTTTTAACGCTAATTTATGGTGATATTGAAGACTGCTTGCCTACGCTGATTTCGCCTGTTCATGCTTGGTTTTTAGATGGTTTTAGCCCACAAAAAAATCTTGGGATGTGGGGCGATACCTTATTTCAAAACATGAAAAAATTATCAGATTCCAATACAACTTTTGCCACATTTACCTCAGCAAGTTTTATTAGAAAAAAACTTATTGAGGCAGGTTTTGAAGTTAAAAAAGTAAAAGGCTTTCAAAAAAAAAGAGAGATGTTAGCGGGTACTTTTATAGAAAAAAAATCAGAAGAAATAACCTACCCTCTTTCAGCAGAGCCTTGGTTTATTTATGCGCACCAAAAACATGCAGCAAAAACAAAAGAAGTCTTAATTGTTGGAGCGGGGCTTTCTGGTTGTCATACTGCTTTTGCACTTGCCATAAGGGGTTACAAAGTAACGCTCATTGATCAACATGAAGCAATTGCAAAGGAAGCATCAGGTAATCCTATCGGCCTTGTTTATACGCACTTTTCAAAGCCTAGAGTGCCGGTAAATGTTTATTATGAAACAGCCTTTTTTTATGCCCTTAATTTTTTAAAAAAAATAGCGCAAAAAAATAAAGCCTTAAATTGGAATCCTCAAGGTATTGCTCATATTCCTACTAACAAAAAAGAGCAAGAAGAATGGGATGACTTAATAAAAACAAATTTCTGGAAAGATTCCTTTATTAAACTCACTGCTGAAGAAAAAAAAGAAGAAGAATCTGAAAAAATACCTCCCTCTTATTTACTTAATTTCACAGGTCAAATTAATCCGAAATTATTATGTTCTATTTTAATTAATCATCCGAATATTGAATTAAAACTAACCTCAAAAATAAATAAAATAAGCTATCATGATAATCTTTGGCATATTCTTAATGAAGAACAAGTAAGTCTATGCGCGCCTACTTTGGTACTAACCAATGCAATTAGCGCAAAAAATTTTAAAGTAACGGCTCATCTACCACTTAAAGCCATTCGCGGTCAACTTACGTATCTTTTGGCAAATGAACACACCAAAAAAATGACGTTACCGCTTAATTATGGCGGTTATATTTCTCAAGAAATAGATGGCTTTCATTGTGTGGGTGCAACTTTCAAACCAAAATCAACGAATCAACAGCTAAGCACAGAAGAACATGAAATAAATCTTAATGCCTTAAAAAAAGCAGCGCCTGCAATTTATGAGTTATTTGAATTGCCAAATGATTACAGTGAATTAAAGGGACGAGTTGCCTTTCGCACGAGCACACCGGATTACTTACCTCTGATCGGCCCTGCCTCTAATGAAGAAGCATTAATAATAGAGTATGCACCGCTCAGAACAGGCAAACTTAAAGAAATGCGCGCTCCCTGCCCTACGTTACCAGGTCTGTTTATTAATGCAGGGCATGGCTCACGCGGCATTATTTCATCGGCATTGGCTTCAGAGATTATTGCAGCTTATATTAACCATGAGCCTTTTCCACTTGAGAAAAAAAACCTTGAGGCGATTCATCCTGCCCGTTTCTTAATAAGAGACTTAAAAAGAAGAAAAATTTAAATATTGCTATACAGCAATATACCCAAAGTAATTGGAATCACGGTGAGGCGGCAAGAGCGTGAACCCCATGAGCATAGATAAACTATTAGGACTTACGCAAAATTGTTCCAGCAAGGCGTCCTGATGAAGACAGTACAAATCGTACGACGAAGCAGGACAACAAAGCTGGGCGGTTTTGCGTAAGTCCTAACTATGTGATTGGGGTGAATGAGCGCTGCCAACAATGCCGTGGTTTCAAGTACGAAGGGTATAGAACTTAATAACAAATCATTAACAAAAATATAACTTATATAAAGCTGTACTTATATACACTGGTTTTTTTGGTAAAAAAAATTTTTTCTTTTGTTAGAATGATAAATAAAATAGGGATACTTATCATTACATTGTGTTTCACTTAAATAATCTTCAAGGAGGAAAACGAAGCCGTCTATTTTATTAAGCAGGTACAAAAATGAATACAGCCGCTATTAATAATGCTGGATTAAGTAATGCTCATTTAAATAACCCCTTACCGAGCACCTCACGCGGGCACAGAACAGCCGCAGCAATCAATACGGGTGATTTTCTTAGCAATATAGCGCCTGCGCCTGTAGGAACAAGCCCTTTACATACCAGGCTAAACCTTAAATCAATGCGTACGAGCACGCGCCAGAAAATTAAATATTATTTAATGCAACGCTTTAGTCCTGAAAAAGCCGAACTAAAGCTGTTAACAAAAATTGAGCACATGGTTGCGGAAAGAAAACAACAACTATCACTAACAGGAAGCTCTGTAGAATTAGAGGCATCACACTTAGCAGAAGTAGTGACTGAATTAACGCGTGAAATTCAACGCTCACACCCCCTAGGAAAAGCGATACCTTGGATGGTTGAAGGGGCTGTTTTAAAAAATTTCTCGCCAGAAAAAGCACTGGTTCTATTAAAATATCGCATTAAAAATGGTATTACATTTAAAAAAGAAGCACTGACACAACAAGGTATTGATTGGACCGCTCACAAATCAGCACTGACTCAAGAATTTTCAGAACATTACAGCAAACACAGCGCAATAGGGCGAGATCACCCTGAACTTGTTCAGGATATTATTTTGAATGAAATTGATCCAGATAAAGCACAAACAATCGTCAAAAATTTTATCACTAAAGAATTAAATAAGATCACAAACGATTCAAGCAAAAGACTTACAGAAGAGGCAGGAAATGATCTAATTGAAAATTCCATAAAAGAATATTATCTTGCAGAGTGTTATCCGGAACTGATTAAAAAGTTAGTTACGCAAAAAATGGCTAAAAAAACATTTTTTACAGAGGATACATTTAATAATGAAAAAACCGCTTCCCATACTAAGAAAAGATCACTAACCCCAACAGAATTAGAAGCAAAAAAACATGCCGCAGCAAGAGTCCGCTGTGATATTGCTGAACTTGAAATTCAAATTGATGACATGAGATTTGACCATACAAAAGATGATATTAATAAACTATTTAAAACTATTCTCTCTATTAAAGAACAAGCTAGCACTGCGATAAATAGACGCCTAACACAGTTATTAAACAAGAGTCTTTTAGAGAAAATCACTGAAATTCTCCCCAAAGAAGTGCTGCATGAAATTATGCATAAAATGATTCAAGAGGATTTTTCTGAAATTAAGCATGCTTTGATTCGTCCAGAAAATAAAGAAAGAAAACTAAGGCAGATTATTTCAGAATTAAAAGCCAATTATCCTCACGTAGACCCTAAGCTTCTTGAGCAACATGCTTTATCTAAGATAAATCCAGAAAAAGCAAAAATGCAATTTGTAGGTGATATAGCTCAAAAAGTAATTGAGCTTAGAAATATCTATCGTTCAGAGAATAAAGAAATATCTGACGATATAATAATGTTCTTTATTATCATGGACGCAAAAGAGCACTTCAAAGATCATCCTATTACCAGTCAACACCCTCAATTACTTAAAAGCATTACAAATAAATTATTTAACAGCCTTATACAAAAAGGCGTTCGGCTAGATAAAGAAGATTTTAATCTTAAACACTCTGTTATTTTATCTGCCAATACACTAGAAGCTTATGCCTTAACAAATACTTTAAATAAAGCTGATACTGCAGCTTTAAAAGCACAATTTCCTAGCATGGAAATCATTCAAGAAGGTAAAAAAGTGATTGGCAAAGGCGGTTTTGGCAAAGTACGCTTCGCAAAAAATATCATTACTGGAAATTTTGTTGCTGTTAAAAAAATAGACACAAAAAGAGATGCGTCAGGTGCCATCATAAATAATCCTGGTGCAGATGGCCAAGAAGAAATAGATTCATTTAGACAAGTGGGTGAAGGAAAATATTTTGTTGCTCTTTTTGATTTTGCCAATCTCAAAGGAAAAAATGCAGATCAAAAAACTTATCTGTTTATTGAATATGTTCCAGGGAAAAATGGGGCGGATTTTATTAATGCACACAGAAATAGCTATGCATCTGATCCTTTAGGGTTTGAACGAAATATACAATTTATTGCTAAAGCGTATATTAAGTCTGCAGCTGAACTTCATCAAAAAGGCATTTATCATCGCGATATAAAACCTGACAACTTCCTTCATTCTAATGATGGAAATATTAAAATAATTGATTATGGTTTAAGTACAAATAAGGCTCATAATAATGGCGCAGGAACATCTAGATATATGCCGCCTGAGAGTAATAACAAAGCTATTTATCACGCAGAAAAACACGATAGCTTTTCACTTGGTATTTCACTACTTGAGCAATATAGTTATGGGAAACATGGCGGCACACTTACACATTTAAATGATGCACATCCAACGAGCCCAAACAAAATAAAAATTAATAAGCAAAAACTAATGATACGTGGCAAAGAACGTAATATTTATTCCGGTTTTGATAATACGCTAGCAATGCAAGGAATCACGATTGAAGAAGTTATTATGAAGCTTATGGCACGTAATCTTAACGAGAGAATTACAGCACGGGAAGCGCTAAATCTGCCGTACTTTCAATAAAACAGGCGCTAAAGTGTGAGTTCATCTCATTAAATAACCGAGCAGCATAATGAGCTGCTTCTTGATGCTGAGCCTGTGTTTCACAAGAACGCTCAGCAAACGTCCAAAAATTAGCCCATCTCGCTGCTGTTTCATCACCATACCCAGAGAAGTAAGTAATAGCAGGCAATGCCTCTTTGGGTAAATTAAGCCTTAATTGGCGGGTGATAACGCGTGCGCCTAACATCGAACCTTCCAAACAATACAAAATACCGACCAGCTCAGCTAAAGAATCAATTTTTCTACGCGGCCAAAAAAGAGTGTCATTAAGATTAAAATCAGCCCATTTTTGAAGATAGGCAAGATCAGCCTCCATCAACGGCACTTTTCTACGAGACGAATAATCAAATAGGTTAGGCTTGCGCGCTAAAAAAACATCGATATCTAACTCTAACGGCTTTATAAAGCCATACATTGCACGCAATACAGAAAGATATTGAGCTAAAGAAAGTTGTGGGCATAATAAAGACGCAAGAAGAGGATGATGATCTAACTTTTGATGCAATAATTTTGTTGAAGCACGCATGAAAAGATGTAACTCACTATCAACCTTTTTAGATTGCATCATAACCATCTCAATAAGCCCACTCTTAACATTTTTGCCACAGCTTGATCTTCTTCTGTCCAAGGACGGCTATAGTCTGTTCTAATTTCAACCCATTTTTCAAAAGAATGCTGAGGAGAAAGTGCTTGCGTATCGACATTTTCAATCGGTTTATTGGGGTTCCTGCCCCAAGCAACTTCTTGAGGAAGCGCATTGCGAAACCAAAAAAGTCTCACCCACCCTGACTTAGCAGAATAATTTTTAATAGCCATCATCCCGCCTGACTTTGAAGAAGAGATCTCTTTATTAAGCAGCACAACAAGGTGATCGGTTGTTGCAACGGACTCTCTATTTTGCTTAACAAACCAATAATCAAGCCGATCAACACTCTCAGGATCAGGCGTTTCACCCACTACTAATCGCTGATTTGCAAATAAAATAATAAGCCCGTGCGCAGAAACAGCCTCTATTAATCCTTGGTAACCTGACTCCAGCCCTTTTACAATATCGTGCGATGACGCAACAACAGGTTCAATCACACGCTCAACTTTGCTATGAAGATTATTCATCATCATCACTCGGCGGTTTGACTCAAAATAAGATAAGCCTAAACCATAACACCGTGCTAATGTTGCACAACGTTCTCGATCACGTAAGGGTACAAAAGCAGGTTTAGCATGATGGCAAATAATCAAGCCCCACAACTTACCAGAAATTAAAATGGAAACAGCAAAAGAAGCAACTACTTTCATATTATGAAGATAATGAACATGTACAGGTGAAACACTTCTCAAATCAGAAAAAGTAAGATCAGGCGGAAAATTGTCATATGATAAAATCGGTAAAGGGGCTACATTAATATTATTAATCAAACGATAAGGATTCAGGACATAAAGATGACGGGCAATCGCTGGAATATCACTGGCAGGGAAACGTAAACCCAAATAGCTACCCATACTTTCCGAAGTAGACTCACTAATCACTTCACCGGATAAATCGGCATGAAAACGATAAATCATGACACGATTAAACTGCGTAATCTCGCGAATAGCACTCGTTAACGTTTGATGATAAAGCGCAAGCTCTGTTTCATCTGTTGGCATGATAAATAACTTATGTTGATATTCAGCATAAGAATGCACGTAAGCATCATTAATGGCTGACAATTCCAGCTCAACTAACACTAGTCCATTATGTAACGTTAAGCGCGCATCCACCGCACCTAAAATACTCTCAAAAATACGCTCACATAAAACAGTTTTATATTCTACTAAAGGTCTACTACGAAACAGTATGATTAAAGAGTCCTTCAATGACTTACCTAAAACCAACATAACGTCAACCGGTAAAAACTGACTGAGATTAATACTCATATGCGTTACATTGTTCGTTACCCACTCAAAACAAAGTAAGCCACCAAACGGTTGAATATGACCTGATAGATGAAGACGTTCCTTCTCACAATTTGAAATAAGTGCATCAGATGATAATGTTTGTTCATTCGTAACGGGTTCATCCTTAGCGATAAGATCCATTATCTTTTCCCTTTAAAAATTTCGTCTCTAGGCACAAAACGCTTCAAAAGGACCTACCAACAAAAAAAACCATGCACCAAACACCATGCACAACCAAGCTTGCCTATTGCCGCCCTATTCCACTTACCGCCCTATTCCACTTACCGCCCTATTCCATAATAAGTAAAACCATTATCTCTTAATTTTGCAGGATCATACTGGTTACGGCCATCAAAAATAACGGGATTTCGCAATTCATGCTTAAGACATTCAAAATCAGGTTGCCTAAACATTTTCCATTCTGTCACTAAAATAAGTGCAGCAGCGCCAGGAATAGGATCATATTGATGCTGAGTAATCGTTAAAGAGTCTGAAGTAAAATACGCCTCTGGAAAGGAATCTGCCGCTGTATGCTTAGAAACAGGATCGTATGCTTTTACTTTAGCGCCCGCTTCAATTAAAGACTGGATAATGACAACAGAAGACGCTTCTCGCATATCATCCGTGCCGGGTTTAAAAGAAAGTCCCCAAACAGCGAAGGTTAGCCCTGATAGATCAGCACCAAAATGCTCAACAACTCTTTCAAATAAACGCTTTTTTTGTATTTGATTACGATCCTCAACCGCATTTAACAATAACGGTTCAAAACCTGTTTTTTTAGCCATATTAATTATGGCTTTTACATCTTTAGGGAAACAAGAGCCACCATAACCACAACCAGGATAAATAAACGAATAACCAATTCTTGAATCAGAACCAATGCCCTTGCGCACATTTTCAACATCCACGCCCATACGTTCGCATAAATTAGCAACTTCATTCATAAATGAAATTTTGGTTGCCAGCATTGCATTAGCCGCATACTTTGTCATTTCGGCATCACGCACACCCATAAACTGTAACTTATCGCGCGTCCGACAAAAAGGAGCATAAAGCTCAACCATCAGCTCTTTTGCTTTTTCGCTATCTGTGCCAACAACAATACGATCTGGGCGCATAAAGTCTTCAACAGCAGCGCCTTCTTTTAAAAACTCAGGATTACTCACCACATCGAATTCAATCGTCACCTTGCGCGTTTCTAGCTCACTTTTAATTGCAGCACTCACCTTCTCTGCCGTACCAACAGGTACCGTGCTTTTATCCACAATCACCGTATAACGAGATAAACATTGACCAATCTTTTTTGCAACAGCCAACACATGAGATAAATCAGCCCCACCATCTTCATCAGGGGGTGTTCCCACAGCAATAAAAAGGATATTAGAAGCTTCCATCGCCTCTTCAAGGCGTGTTGTAAACTGCAAAAGATTTTCTTCAATTGCATTCTTAACAACACTATCAAGCCCCGGTTCGTAAATGGGAATTTCACCCGCCTTTAAACTAGCTACTTTTTTCTCATCAATATCAACACACGTTACATGATTACCCATTTCAGCAAAACAGGCACCTGTTACCAAACCAACATAACCGGTACCAATCACTGTGATATGCACAGATTTACTCCTCTAATAAATAACAAAATAGGGGCGGTCAATAAAGACAAGTATAAAAATAAAATGAAAGATATCTTAAACCATAATATAAACCAGGCCAATAATATATGAAAAGCCATAATTCAAAAGAAAAAGTTATATCAAAAAAGAGGGAAAAAGCCATTAAGAATTTAATGGTGAAGATGCAAAAATAGATATGAGTTAAATCAATCTCACTAAAAAGGAAACCCATTCAAGTAACCGCCAAAAAATATAGCTTATTTTTTTTGGCAAGTAAAAAATTGGTCGGGACGGAAGGATTTGAACCTTCGACCCCCACAACCCCATTGTGGTGCGCTACCAGGCTGCGCTACGCCCCGATTAACAAGATCAACAAAACGGGGGCAAATATACATGGGTTTACTCACTTTGTGAAGAATAAAATAAGCAAAATACAGAATCATTTCTTTATACTTACGCCTTATCAACGCGCGCTACAGCGTTACACGTTTTCTTTAATCCGCTCTCCTAAAAATCATGCCGAATAAAAAAATGGACGATCATTCACAAAATGTTTAGAATCTAAATTACGACGTTTCTAGCTTAACTAGAAATTAAAAAAGGGATATTTCTCCTTTGAACTTTTTACATACAAGGAAGTATGCATGACTGAAATTCAAGAAGCGCTTTATGCTGCAGAAGCTTGGCTGACTTTACCTGGCGTTGTTGGCTGCGCACCTAATCACGATAATAGCAAGATCATTGTTTTTACGAACGGCAATATTGCTGAGGAACAATTCCTAAGACTCACGCTACCCCGTGAGCTGCAAGGTTACATGGTTATTCTGCAAAGCCTTGCAGAAGAGCATATGATTTAACTTACCCGCAAAGTTCAGGATGAACGAAGTAGGAAGTCAGGATGAACGTCAAGGGTAAGCAGCTCATATCATTCAAATGAAGCAGCTTTATCTCTAGCTTGTTCAGCGCCGGAGGCATTGCCCTGAGCTGACAAAGACTTTGCGATGAGATTCCATGCATCTCTCATAAGATTTCCCCGCCTTTCACCGCCCGATTCAGCATAAGAAATAGATTTACGCGCTAGCTGCTCAGACTGCACATATTTTCCTTGCTCAAACCGTACTCGCGCAAGCTGAAAATAAGCAACAGGAGAATGCGGATTTAACCGCACAGCACGCTCTGCACTAGCAGCCGCCTGCACAAATTCACCGGCACGCAGCTGCTTATCACTCATCGCAATAAGGGTATCCGCGCCTTTCCCTGAAGATTGATAAGAAGCGCCAGAATGGCCTGATTGGTAATGAGATGAAGTCTTTTTTTCACTTGATGTAGCTTTAACTTCATTTAATAAACCCCTTGTATTTTGATTCGTTATGGCAGGGGCGGCCTCACTTTCCTCCGTGGTTAAAACAGATCCCATGTCTTCAATCTCTGGAAGAACTTCTACGGAAGTATCCTCAACCATCGAATCTATTGCGGGTTCAGAATAGATTTCTGGCTGATCAATCTGCCCCTTCGGGATATAAGTTTTTGCACTTTGAACCTCCTCTTCTTTAGCGGGTGGTAAAGGGGTACGATGAGTCGGTTTTTTTACGCGAGAGCGCGCATCGTAAGGCGAACCTTGATCAATTGGATCAAGCGAACAAGCGCTGAGGAAAAGAATCATTAAAAATGATAACAGACGTAAAACAGAAACCGGCATCATAAACTTATACTCCCTTAAATAGATTCATCCTCCGGTTCAGGCTGAAACCAATCCTGCCAAAAAGGTTTATCTGCACATGACTCTGCACCTTCAGGAATAGCAGATTCTTTAATGACAACTAAAACACTATTAGGGCACCCCTTTGCACTGAGCAACCCTGAGACTCTATCTATCCAAACCGGCTTCATGCCTTCTGCTTTAAAGGGCTGAAAAGGTCTAGGGTCTGCTTTTAACATAAACCCCTTCCATAACTGTAATGCGCCTGTCGCGCCTGTCAAACGTGTTTGACCATTATCATCACGCCCAATCCATGCAACGGCCAAATAATTTCCACTCATACCTGCAAACCAACTATCCCGCATATCATTTGTTGTGCCTGTTTTTCCCGCAAAGCCCATATCGGAAGGGAAAGAATTATAAATTGCTCTTCCTGTGCCCTCCCACATCACACGTTGCATTGCATACTGAAGCGGATACATTGCTTGAGCGCTAAAAGCTTGCTTAACCTGTAAAGGATAACGCGTTAACGGCTTTCCTTGCGCATTTAATACATCACGGATTGTTTTTAATTCAGTTTTAAATCCATTAGCCGCAATCGTCTGATACATTCCCGCCACTTCGATGGGCGTAAGCGCCAAACTACCCAGTAACAAGGAAGGTACCTGCGGAATATCTCGCTTAATACCCATTCTTCTCATAACAGAAGTAACTTTATCTAGCCCTACATCAAGCCCAAGGTTTACTGTTGCCAGATTATATGACTGCGCCAAAGCATCTTGCATCAAAACCAAACCATGGTTTTGACCATCATAATTTTTAGGCTCCCACGTATCGCCATTAGGCAATTTCATTTGAATGGGGTCATCTACCAATGGCGTATTTAGCTGATAAGTATCGCCTTCTAAAGCCGCAAGATAAACGACAGGTTTCATAATAGACCCAATTTGACGTACTGCATCAAGCGCACGATTAAAACCGATCTCTTTTGGCTCACTGCTTCCTATTAAAGCTAAAACCTCGCCTGATTCAGGCTCAGAAACAATAAAAGCCGCCTGCAAAGGCTCGCCTTTTCCAAAATTTGATTGCTCTAAACGTTTAATATTTTCAATAACAGACTGCTCTGCGCCTTCTTGCAGATAAGGATCAAGCGTTGTAAAAACCCTTAAACCTTCTGTTCGTAAATCTTCATCACGATAATGTTCTTTTAGCTGCCTTTGTACGAGCTCCATAAAAGCAGGAAATCGATTTCCTTTTGCCTGCTTTTTATCAATAACATCTAATGATTGTTTTTTAGCACGAATCGCTTCTTCTTCGGAAACAAGCCCTGCCGCCCAAACCATGTCTATCACTTGATCTCTTCGCGTACGAGCACGATCAGCATATTTTCTAGGATCATAATGAGAAGCACCTTTTACCAAAGCGACCAACAGTGCAGACTGATGCAATTTCAGCTCAGAAAGTGGCTGACCAAAATAAAAATAACTTGCCATACCAAAACCATGTATCGCACGACTTCCCTCTTGGCCTAAAAATACCTCATTCAAATAAGCTTCAAGAATTTCTTTTTTTGAATAGTGAAGCTCAAGCAAAATAGCCATGAGTGCTTCAGTGATTTTTCTTTGTAACGTACGCTCGTTGGTTAAATAAAAGTTTTTAACTAATTGCTGCGTTAATGTACTACCACCTTGACGCAATTCGCCAGATGAGAAGTTAACCCATACCGCACGAAAAATACCTTTAAGAGAAATGCCAAAGTGTTTTAGAAAATCGCGATCTTCTGTTGCTAATAATTCTTCTATAAAAAAAGGTGGTGTTTGATCTAAATTAATTAAAATACGGTCTTCATTATGAGAGGGATAGATACCAGCAACTAACTGTGGCTCAAGACGAATGACGCTAGACCACTTATCATTACTTTCATTGCCTTTATCTAATAAAGAAACATCTTCAACTTCATTTCCGCTGAAACGAATACTTACCTGGCGAGGAGGCTCTTCGCCATCCCAAAATTGAAAACCACGGGTAAAAATTTGAATTATTTGACCAGACTGAGAAAATTGACCAGAGCCCGTTAAGCTCGCTTGCTTTGCGTAATGTAAAGCATCAAGCTCGGCTAATAGAATTTTTTTATCAAGTACTTGGCCTGCAAATAACTCTAATGGGCGAGCAAAAACCTTCGCAGGTAACTGCCAACGTCTACCTTCAAATTTTTTAACTAACGTGGCATCAAGATAAACAAGCACTAAACCAAACAGGACACCAAAAACAACGCACAGCTTCACAAGAAAAGAAAACCATCGAATCTTCGGTTTCTTCAGCTTTTTTGGCAGAGGTGCTTTAGCACTCGCTTTTACAGACGCTTTTTTTGATGTCACTTTTTAAGCTTTTAAAAAACTTTACATGAAAGGATGTTTCTGAATAATCGTCTCATTACGCTCAGGCCCTGTTGATATCATATCAATAGACGTTAAGGTGAGTTCTTGAATACGCTCAATATACCGCCGCGCATTAACAGGTAGTTTTGCAAGTTCTGTAATTCCAAAAGTAGATTCACTCCAACCTGGTAATTCTTCATAGATAGGAATCATTTGTGAGTAACGATCACTATCCCACTCTAAAGTTGATTGCCCTTTTTCATTCAGGCCTTCTTCGTGCTCACGATAACCAACACAGATTTGAATGGATTCTAAGCCATCTAATACATCAAGCTTAGTTAAACATAAGCCTGAGACGGAGTTAATCTCAACCGCACGCTTAAGCGCCACAGCATCAAACCAACCACAGCGACGAGGACGGCCAGTTGTTGAACCAAACTCATGACCCTTATTAGCAAGATACTTTCCCGTATCATCAAATAATTCAGTAGGGAAAGGGCCTGATCCTACTCTTGTTGTATAAGCCTTCGTAATACCCAAGACATAATCAAGATGTAACGGGCCAAAACCACTTCCCGTGCAGACACTGCCTGCCGTGGTATTAGATGACGTCACAAACGGATAAGTGCCTTGATCAATGTCAAGCAAGGTTCCTTGTGCACCCTCAAATAAAATAGATTTTCCTGCTTTGCGATAGTCAGATAATAAAGCAGGCACATCTCTGACCAAACTTTTCAAACTATCAGCCCATAGCATTGCACTTTCTAAAATTTGAGAAAAATCGACACCTTCTAGCTGATAATAATTCTTCAAAATAAAATTATGATAATCAACAAGCTCGCCTAATTTTGAAGAAAAACGCTCGCGATAAAATAAATCACTAAAACGCAAACCACGACGCGCCACTTTATCTTCATAAGCAGGGCCAATACCTCTACCGGTTGTGCCAATTGCAGATTTGCCTTTTGCACTTTCACGTGCACGATCTAATAAAGCATGAAAAGGAAGAATGAGTGGACAGGCGGCACTAATCACTAATCTGTCACGAACAGGTACACCCTGCTCTTCAAGCGACTTCATTTCTCGAAGTAACGCATCAGGCGCCAAAACAACACCGTTACCAATGATGCACTGCACTCCTTCACGCAAAATGCCGGAAGGAATTAAATGCAATACCGTTTTTTTATCGCCGATGATTAATGTATGACCCGCATTATGGCCACCTTGAAATCGAACGACACAACTAGCGTGATCCGTTAAAAAATCAACAATTTTACCTTTTCCTTCATCGCCCCACTGGGTACCAAGGACTACTACATTTTTTGCCATAAAATTTACCTTAATATATCTAGAGCGAAACAACCTGCCAAGCATCATCCTTCCAAACCAATGCTCGATTACACTTTAAACTTTGAAGAGCGTGATCAAACTGAGGGAGCGCTACGATAACGGATTCACCCTCTACTCGCAACGCGCTTATTTTTAACTTTAAGGCGATATACTTTTCACCGTGCTCATAAGAAGCCTCGTGAGGAATAGCAGGTGCAAAAATAGCCTTATTTAAGGAAAAAGAATGCGCATACTGCAAATTGACCCACTGAACTAAATCAGCACTAAAACCTGTTGCGGGCCTTTTACGACCAAATACTTCACCAATGTTATCATAACGACCACCTTTTACGAGCTCAACGACTCTCTCACCAACTAAAGAATAAGCACTAAAAATAATTCCGGTGTGATACTGATAACCTCTCATTTCAGATAAATCAATAAACCAGTTAATTTCAGCGTGACGAGATTTTAAAATAAAAACTAACTTCTCTACTTCATTAATACAATGAAGCAAGGAAGGAAAAGAAGAAAATAATTGTTTTGCTTTTTTTAGCTGATCTAAGCCACCCAATAACTCAGCCCAGCCCTCAATAATACTTTGAGACAAAGTATCCAAGGCACTACCAGAAAGAAAGTGCGTTAAATCTGGCAAAGATTTTTTCTGCATGAGCGCTATTAATTGATTCTTAGCCTCATCATCCAGCTTAAAAAGACGCGTCATTTCATGAAACAAACCAGCATGGCCAATCACAATTGTAATACTAGGAAGCGGTAATTTTGTTAATAGCGCTGAAGCGAGCTCAATAATCTCAAGATCACTCTCCATTGCTTTAGAGCCAAATATTTCTGCGCCAATTTGCACTTGAGTGCGATCTTTAAGTAAATTCTCGGGGTTTGCACGCACAACGGTGCCACAGTAACAATATCGACTAGGGCCCTCTACACAAAGACGGTGTGCATCAATACGCGCAACCTGTGGTGTTATATCCGCTCTTACGCCCATTAAACGACCCGAAACAGGATCAATTACTTTTAACGTTTGATCAGATAAATCCTCGCCTAAACCACTAAGTAACGACTCAAGATACTCGATCATGGGTGGGAAAATTAACTCATACCCCCAAGAACGAAATAAATCTAGAGCCTCTCTTCTGAGCGACTCTAAAATAAAAGCATCGGGAGGTAGTAACTCATCAACGCCCTCAGGCAGCAGCCATCTATCCGTCAATTGCGTTTTCATTTAATGAATCCAACTCAAAAAAAACACCCCTAATAACATCAAATCTTATCCAATTTTAGTTTGCGTTTTCTTTCATGAATCTAAAAAAGCTATTCTTAGGAGAGACAAGAAGCACATCACTCACTGAGCCAAATGTCGTTTTATACGCACTCATACTGCGATGAAAATAATAGAATTCTTTATCTTGATTATAAGCAGCAGCATAAATAGCAGCGGATTCAGCGTCGCCTTCCCCGCTAATAATCTCAGCTTTTCGGTAAGCATCTGCTTGAATAATTCTCACCTGACGATCTGCGTCAGCTCTAATCCCTTCAGCAAACTCTTTTCCTCTTGATCGATGCTCACGTGCTTCGCGCTCACGTTCAGCACGCATTCTGTTATAAACAGATTCACTTACCGTCGCAGGTAAATCTATTTTTTTAACTCTGATATCTAATATCTTTATGCCGAATTCGGTCAAAGTATGTTTATTTATTTCTTGCGTTAGCTCAATCATAAGCTGCTCTCGCTCACCAGAAACAACCTCATAAACTTTTCTCTCACCAAACTTATTACGCAACCCCTCATTTACCCTAGGCGCAAGCAAACGTTGTGCATTATTTGTTAAACCACCCATCGCCGTAAAAAATCGTGACACATCTGAAATTTGCCACACGACAAAAGAATCAACGATTAAACGTTTTTTCTCTTGTGTTAAATACTCTTCAGACTTTAATTCAAGCGTTGAAATTCTGGCATCAAAACGACGAATCTCATGGACGACAGGCAGCTTAAAACCAATGCCAGGCTTAAGATCAGCATCAACAACCTCACCAAAACGTAATTTAACAGCACGCTCTGTTTCTTTAACGGTATAGATAACGTTAGATAAAATAGCGAAAACAAAAACAAAAAATAAAAGAACACCGGTTAATTTATTGCTCATAACTTTCATTGACCCACGATTAAAAAAAGAACCATGATTATTTCGTACCAAAGTAAGGAGAATTTTGTAATTTCACATCCTTTGGTATAACCAAGGAAGAATTAGCAGGCGGCGTTAAATTATCCTGAGAAGACTTTAACTGCCTTTCTTTCACTGAGCCACCAAAATTAGCCGGCACTCTTTCATTTGAAATAAGTTTATCTAACGGAAGGTAAATCATCGAATTAGAAGACTCTAAATCCATAAAGACTTTAGATGATCGACTAAACACAGCTTCCATAGACTCAATATATAATCTTTGGCGCGTAACCTCTGGGGACTTACGATACTCAGTAAGTAACTTTGAGAATCTATCGGCCTCACCCTTAGATCTGGAAACCACTTCACCTTTATAGGCATTGGCTTCTTCAATCTGACGTTGAGCGGCTCCCCTCGCTTCAGGTATAACCCCATTAGCATAGGCTTGGGCCTCATTTTTCAAGCGATCTTCATCTTCTCTTGCCTTAATTACATCATCAAAAGCTTCTTTCACTTCTTTTGGCGGATGAGCATCCTCAACGTTAACCTTGGTAATTAATAAACCAGAGCGATAACGATCTAAATATTCTTGCAAACGAATGACCGCATCATGCGCAATAACCTGACGCCCTTCAGTAATCACTTTATCCATGGGACTACCGCCAACAACATGCCTAAGCGCACTTTCTGTTGCTTGACGCAACGTACCCAAAGAATCATTAATTTCAAAGTAATATTTTCTAGGCTCCTGAATGCGGTACTGCACCTCAAGCTCAACATCAACAATATTTTGATCTTCTGTTAGCATGGTTGATTTATGTGAATAAGAACTAACTTGCTCTGTATTTACTTTTACCACTTGATCGATCCAATAAGGATTCCAGTGTAACCCTGCACCAACCATTTCATGGTATTTACCAAAACGTGAAACCAACGCTTGCTCTGCTTGCTCAACACGATAAATACCGGCAAAGATCCAAACAAACAAAAAGACAGTAGCAGCAATAGAGATAACACCAAGAAAACCTGCATCATTTGACTTCTTTTTGGGGCCACCGCCAAACATAGAAACCAACTTTTCTTGGAGCTTTTTTAAGAGCTCATCCAAATCAGGCGGTTGATTATTTTGTTTATTTTTCCAAGGATCCTGAGGGGTTTTGCCACCGTTACCCGGCTGATTCCACGCCATAATATTAACTCCAGTTTTCCCAAAAATAAAATTGATAGCAATGGTTTTGCTAATCTTATCGAACACAATCCGGATTAATTTGAAATTGATTAAATAAACGATCTAATTCAAGCTGATCAATATAAATACAAAGAAGAAAATTACCGGACTCATCGCATGTTTCTTCTTTCACAAGCTGACGATCATATAACTCAGCCCGAAACTTTCCCTCACGAGGATTCAAGGACAAGTGGCGAATAATACGTGAAAGCCCTAAATATTGTCCAATAGCTTTTTCCAACAAATCTATACCTAAGTTCTTCTGGGCGGATACCCAAACGCGCATGGGTTTCCCTTCGTCGTTATAGTCTATTCTTGGCTCAATATCCAATAAATCAGCTTTATTAAAAATTTCTAAAATAGGTACTTTATCCGCCTCAATTTTTTGAAGCACATCATTTACCTGACTCATATTGTCTTCGCGTAACGGTGAGTGGCAATCAATCACATGAAGCAATAACTCAGCTTCTTTAACCTCTTCCAAGGTTGAACGAAAAGCCTGAACCAATTCATGAGGCAAGTGACGTATAAAACCTACTGTATCCGCAATAATAACATCGCCCGCTTCTGCACTTTTTATTTTGCGAAGAACAGGATCCAATGTTGCAAACAAACGATCCGCAACATAAGCACTTTGCCCCGTTAAAGCATTAAATAAGGTTGACTTACCGGCATTGGTATAACCAACCAAAGCAATAACAGGGACATTTGATTTTTGTCTTGATTTACGATTTTCAGCGCGCTGGGAGCGAACTTTTTCTAATCTCGTTTTTATAACGTCAATACGAACACGAATTGCACGCCGATCAGATTCTAATTGTGTTTCACCAGGACCACCACGCAAACCAACACCGCCACGCTGCCGCTCAAGATGAGTCCAGCCGCGAACAAGGCGAGCAGAAAGATGCTGTAACTGAGCAAGCTCAACTTGTAATTTACCCTCATGCGTTTGCGCTCTTTGCGCAAAAATATCAAGAATCAGTGTTACTCTACCAATGACGCGACACTTTAAATAACGCTCAAGATTTTTCTCTTGGGAGGGATGTAACGCATGATTAAAAAGAACGATTTCACATGAAAAAGCAGTGATCGCTTCCAAAATTTCATCGAGCTTTCCTGAACCAACAAAATATTTTGGGTCAGGCGCTTGCCGACTACCAATCACTTCATGAATTAAAGAAACGCCAGCGGAAACAGCAAGCTGGCGAAACTCTTCTAAGTCTTCGTGAAAATGGTCTTCCGAAAATTTGACGTGAACAATGATTGCACGTTCACCACCGGTAGGTCGCTCAAAAAACAGCACTAAATTTTTTAACCTACTTTTTTATTTCAAATGTCGGAAAAAATGAACTACATATTTCCAAAGCCATTAGGAGGCACTTCCATTCCACCCTCAGGCGCACCAGGAACTTGTCCTACACCACCATGAGAACGAGGATTGCGCGCAGGAACAACGGTTGAAATAGCATGTTTATAAACCATCTGGCTAACCGTATTTCTAAGAAGTACAACATACTGATCAAACGACTCGACCTGACCCTGCAACTTAATTCCATTTACCAAAAAAATCGAAACAGGAATCCGCTCTTTTCTTAATGCGTTTAAAAAAGGGTCTTGTAAAGTATGCCCCTTTGACATGTTCGACACTCCTATCATTTATATATTAAAAATATGCGGAAAAAACTTCAGCTTCTTCAGTTTAAGAAAGCGAAGACCGCAACAAATATGCATGCGCGCAACTAATAAGACATTGTTCTTGCAAAAGCGCGCCTTAGGTGCTTAACCTGGCGTAAGTCTAAACCATTAAAAATAAAGTTTCCATAAAATACTACGCTTTAATAATGAAAGAGAAACCTGGCAACCTAATGATTTAAAAAGCCTAATAAA
>CAMAPQ010000034.1 GCA_945860125.1 Klebsiella pneumoniae | reverse complement strand
GAGGTTTGTTCAAAAGTGAGGTTTTTTTTCGTTTTAGTTTCAAATACTTTTTGTCTGAATAGAAGAGGATATGTCATTGAATGGGCCTCCATGCCTGAAAGAAAAAATGAAGGCGCATATTATGTCATACTATGCTGATCTTGCTATATAACGCAGCGCAATAATAAAAACAATAAAGATCCCTAGCATGATAGTGCGTAGTTGATAGCGATACGCAGCCCATATTAGCGATAGTAAAATAGTGCAAGTTGATAAGCGGGCTATCGTTATTTGCTCAATCGATCGAAATATCACCCACGTTATTATGGCGAGCAAACAAAGGAACAGCAGTGCTTCTCGTGACTGATTTAAATTAGTTTTTTGTTTTCTTTGTATCCAAATGCAGATGCTAAGTGGCGCAAGTAATAGTCCTCCTGCTAAATCAGCGAGCCACCAACTCCATAAAGCGGCACCCTGCATGGCCTATGGAGTAATGCCATTTATAATTAAGCTATATGTACCAATGCTTGCGCTGATTAGGCATGAAAAACATAAAATGGCACAGAATAAAAAGACACTTTTAAAATTACTAAAAGGATTAGCTAATTCAGCGTAGCGTTTTATCAGCCAAGCTGCCGTGATGGCTTCGCCTAAGCTACCGATCGCAACACCCGTAGATGCCAACCAAAAGCGTAAATCAGGCAATGTAAGTTTTATTGAAAAATTAAAAATGTTTGAAGACAAGGCGCCGATAAACAGCGCAGGCCAGTATTTAAAACCAAACAAATAAAGCCAAGAAATAGCAAGGCCAGTGGGCAGCCAGACGGGTGAAGTATTGTTATCTTCAAAAGAAAAAAACAAACTAAACTGAGAAAACGCAAAATAAATCAGCGCAAGAATAATGCAGTGCATCATATATTTTGACATCTTGATTCCATTCATGATGCGGTTTTTTTCATCTGTAGATTGATTCCTGTTTATGTATACTTTCGCTTCTATTGTCAGATTAAAAAGGACGTTGCGTGAGCTTTTTTCATTATCTTAGATGGTACTTTATTAAAGAGTGGCGGCGCTACTTTTTCTCTTTTGTTTGCCTAATGATCATTGCGTTCCTTATTTTGATTCCGCCAAGAATCACCGGTGAAATTGTTGATCACTTGGTAACTCACACGCTCACAGCCAATTTTTTAATTGTTAAAGTGCTGCAAATCGTAATGGTCGCTATTGCTATTTATTTTTTAAGATTTTTATGGCGTATTTCGTTATATGGCGCATCGTATCGCCTTGCTTCTTATTTGCGCTCGCACATTTACCAGCATTTAACGTTAATGGCGCCTAGTTTTTTTCGGCAATATCCTGCGGGTGACTTAATGTCGCGCGTTACTTCAGACGTCAGCGCAATTGAAATGACGGCTGGTGAAGGGGTGCTATCTTTGGTTGATGGAGCAATGACAGGCATCGTTGTGTTATCGATGCTGCTGTTTTTTGTGAGCTGGAAACTAACGCTTGTTGCGTTACTTCCTTGGCCTTTTATGGCTTACGCTATGTGGCAATTTGGCCGATCTTTACATTCTCGTTTTGCAGTATCGCAAGCTGCTTTGGGTTCTCTTACGCGTTTTGTTGAAGAAACATTGTCAGGCATACGCATGGTTAAAGCGTTTGGGCTTGAGGTACAAAAAACAGAAGCGTTTGCTGAAGTTGTTGTAGCCGCAAGTTCTGCTAATCGTGCCGTTTCACAGATTGATGCTAAGTATGAGCCTACTATTTTCTTAACCATTGCCCTTTCTTTTTTATTGGCAACATTAGGGGGGGCGTGGTTGATTCATAAAGGAGAATTAACGTTAGGCGCGCTCACCAGTTTTAGTATGTATTTAAGCTATTTAATTTGGCCAATGTTTGCCTTTGGCTGGGTATTGAATATTATTGAGCGCGGCAATGTTGCTTTTTTGCGTGTGCAAACATTACTTAATACGCTCCCTGAAATTAAAGATGAGGGGAAAAAAACAACGATGACAGATAGTGTGATTCGCTTTGACATTGAGCGTTTTGCTTACGGTGTAGAGGCTCCTTCTAAAGTAGTGTTAGAAGATGTTCGCTTTGAAATTGCTGTAGGGTCTTTTTTGGGGATTACGGGGCCGACGGGTTCGGGAAAGTCGACTTTAATAGCGTTACTTTTAAGGCGAGAAGAAGCCGTTGATGCAAGGGTATTTTTAGGCGGTGAAGAAATTCGTGTTTATCCGCTTCAGCTATTGCGTGATGCAATCGCTTGTGTCACGCAAGAGCCTTTTCTTTTTTCTGTCAGTATTGCTGAAAATATTGCATTGGGTAAACCTACCGCTTCGTTAGATGAAATAAAAAAAGCCGCAGAAATGGCGGCTATTCATGATGATATAGAAGCTTTTAATGATCAATACCACACTTTAGTCGGAGAGAAAGGTGTAACGCTATCTGGCGGCCAAAAGCAGCGTATCTCAATTGCCCGCGCTATTTTAATGAATGCGCCAATTTTAATTCTTGATAATGCCTTATCTGCCGTTGATATTGAAACAGAAAGACGTGTTTTATTGAATCTTAAACAGTACCGCAAAAACAGAACAATGATTGTGATTAGTCATCGTTTGTCTTCCCTTGAATATGCTGACAATATTTTGGTTTTATCTTCAGGTCGGGTGATTGAGCATGGAAAACATGCTGAGCTTAGAAAACTAAACGGTTGGTATGAGCGTATTTATCAATATCAACAACTGGAGCGTCAAGTTGAAGCAGGAACCTAGCGCCTTTTCCGTATTAGCCTTGCCTTTCAAAAAGAAAAGTACGTTGATACGCCTAATGGATTATACCGGCCAAAATAAAAGTGCTTTAAAAAAAGCATTTTTATTACTGCTTATTGCGACAGTCACTGATATTTCAGGCCCTTATCTTATTAAGGTCTTAATTGATGATTACATCGCAAAAAAAGAATGGGTATGGAACATCTTTTTTGGTTTTTTCATTGTGTATTTAATCATTAATATGATTTCTGCTTTTGCCCATTATTTTCAATCTGTTCACTTGCAGGGCGTTGCTTTTAAAGTCATCCAAAAAATTCGTGAAGATGTTTTTCATGCGCTTATTCATTTTCCGCTGTCTTATTTTGATCGTGCTGCAACCGGTAATCTCGTCTCACGCATTGCAAATGATACAGAAAATATTAAAGAGCTTTATGTAAGTGTGCTTGGTAATTATGTGCAAAATAGCTTTAAAATTTTAGGCGCCTTTATTGTTATGTCGCTGCTTGATTTTCGCCTGATGCTCGTTTGTCTTTTTTTTCTGCCGATTATTATTGGTTTAATGATTCTTTATAGGCGTTACAGCACGCCTCTTTTTCAGCGCGCGCGAGAAGTGTTAGGTGAAATTAACGGAAAATTAAATGAATCAATTGGTGGTATGACAACGATTCAACTTTTTAATCAACAGCGTCGTTTTAGTGAAGATTTCTCAGCGCTTAATGAGCAGCATTTTCAGGTAAGGCATAAAAATTTAAAGCTTGATGCCCTGTTATTGCGCCCTTGTGTTGATATGCTTCACATGTTTACTTTGGCCGCTATTCTTTTTTATTTTGGTCAGCAAGGCTTGATTTTTTCTGTTCAGGTGGGCGTGATTTATGCGTTTGTCAGTTATCTTTCAAGATTTGTCGAACCTATTATTGAAATGACGCAACGCCTGAACATTTTTCAGCATTCTTTTGTTTCAGCGGTGCGTGTTTTTGATTTGCTAGATGAGGCGCAAGATACGCTCTTAGGCGGTAAGATGGCTCGTAAGAAACATGGTGAGATACACCGTGGCAAGTTATCTTTTGATAATGTTACCTTTGGTTATCAGCCTGCGCAAATTATTATTAAGCAATTATCTTTTAGCATTTTACCTTGCGAATTTATTGGCATTGTTGGCCATACCGGTAGTGGTAAAAGCACGTTGCTGAGTTTGTTGCTTGGTTTTTATGTGCCAAATACAGGTAAAATAACGATAGATGATTGTCTGTTGTCAGAACTTTCAAGTGAGAGTTTGCATGCCTCTATCGTTTATATTCAGCAAGATCCTTTTATTTTTAGCGGCACTATTTTTGATAATATTGCTTTAGGAAATACTTGTTCTTATGATCAAGTGATTCAGGCTGTTACAGCGGTTGGCTTGTTCGATTGGCTTCATTCAAAACTTGAAGGATTGAATTTTTTATTGAAAGAGCGTGGTGCCAATCTTTCAGCAGGGCAGCGACAGTTAATCGCATTAGCCAGAGCGCTTGTACATCAACCGCGAATTTTATTGTTAGATGAAGTAACGTCTCATATTGATAGTGAAACGGAGGCTGTTTTCCAAAAGGCACTGTTAGCCTTGCGTGGAAAAATGACGCTTATTGTTGTTGCGCATCGTTTATCCACCATTAAAAAAGCAGATCGTATTTGGGTGATGCATCAAGGTGAAATTAAACAAGAAGGGACTCATTTTTCTTTGATTGCAGTAGACGGGTTATATCAACATTTATTTCAGCTGCAATCTCAGCTCAATATTTAACCATTAAAAGAGGGGAGAGAATTTCTTGTTAGGTTTTGCCCTCTTTAAATGTTAATTTTGTGCTTTAATGTTTCTAAGAGGTCTACGTTTTGATTATCCTTTGATGGGATGCAATAAGGGAAAGATCATGGACACACAAATTGATCGTTGGGGTTATAGAATCAACGTTGGAATTATACTGGCTAATGAGCGCGGCCAGGTATTTTGGGCAAAACGTGCAGGTTTTGAGACAGCTTGGCAGTTCCCTCAAGGGGGCGTTATCATCGGCGAAAAACATCAAGATGCGCTTTATCGCGAGCTGTACGAAGAGGTGGGCTTATCATCTCATGATGTTATTAACTTAGGCTGTACACGTCGATGGATTAACTACCGACTACCTTCCCCTATAACCAAGAATTCAAGAGGCAACATTGTTGGCCAAAGACAAAAGTGGCATTTGCTCGTATTAAAATCCGCTGAAGACAAAATTAATCTCGACGCCTCCCTTGCGATGGAAGTAGGGTCAAAGCCAGAGTTTGATGCTTGGGATTGGGTGAGTTACTGGTATCCCCTTAATGCTGTTGTCTCATTCAAGCGTCAAGCTTATCGTATGGCGCTATCTGAGCTTGCGCCTGTACTTTTTCATCATATTCGTCAAACCTATTATCGCCCTAACTTTAGATAAAAATAATTTATGCTGCTTCAAACGTTACAGAGAATTGTTCTTGAGGTGAGTACAGCGCCAGATGTTGATGCGGCGTTATCGATCATTGTGAGCCGCTTAAAAAAGGAAATGAGAACAGAGGTTGCTTCTGTCTACTTGTTAGATCCGACTAGAACGCGCTACGTGCTTATGGCGACTGAGGGGCTGTTACCTGAGTCTGTGGGGAAGGTGAGCTTAGGTTTATCTGAAGGTTTAGTGGGTTTGGTTGCTTTACGTGAGGAGCCTATTAATCTTGAAAATGCTTCTTTGCACCCCAAATTTCGTTACTTTAAAGAAACAGGCGAAGAAAAATATAGCGCTTTTTTAGGCGTGCCTATTATTCATCATAAAAAAGTGCTGGGTGTTTTAGTTGTTCAGCAGTCTGAAATAAGACGTTTTAATCAATCTGAGGAAGCTTTTCTAGTAACGATTTCTGCTCAGCTGGCGGGCGTTATTGCGCATGCTCAGGCGACAGGGTTAGTAAAGCATGGTGCTAACTTAACAACGAATACTGTTGCTAAGTTCCATGGCGTGAGTGGTGGGCCTGGTGTAGGTATCGGTGAGGGTTACGTTCACTTTGATACGGCGCAATTTAATACCATTCCTTTTCGAGAAATTAAGCCTGAGGATATTTCTGAAGAGATTATGCGATTTAAATCTGCTTTGCAGAGCGTTAAAGTCGATATTCAAAATTTATCCAAGCAGTTTCATGATCATTTATCGCGCGATGAAAATGCACTGTTTGAAGTGTATCTTCGCATGCTTGAAGATTTATCTTTTGAAGGGCAGGTGGCTGATAAAATAAAGCAATGTGTCTGGCCTGAGTATGCTTTAGCGCAGGTGATTTTATCTCACGTGCATCAGTTCGGTGTTATGGACGACCTATATTTGCGTGAGCGTGCTTCTGACATTAAAGAAATGGGCTTGAGAATTCTTTCCAAGTTAGAAGAGGCAACCTATAGCGTTAAACAGTATCCCTTAAGAACAATTTTAATTGGCGAAGAGATTACGACGCCAGTTTTGCTCGAGGTGCCTAAGGATCAGTTGGTGGGGGTGATTACCTCTAAAGGCTCGCGTAATTCTCATATGGCAATTGTTGCGCGAAGTTTAGGTATTCCAACGGTTGTGGGTGTGCTGAATTTGCCTGTCTCTCAGCTGGATGGTCATCAGATTATCGTTGATGGTTACAAAGGCGAGGTAATTACCAATCCGCATCCTGAGCTGAAAAAACATTACGAGAGAATTCAAACAGAAGAACGCGAGTTTTTGGTTGATCTTGATGGTATTCGTGAAGAGCCTTCTGTCACTCAGGATGCTTGTCAGATCAAACTGCTTGTTAATACGGGTTTAATGGTTGAGGTGATGCGCTCACTTTATCAGGGTGCAGAAGGTGTGGGTTTGTATCGCACTGAAATTCCCTTTATGTCGCAAGATCGCTTTCCTGGAGAAGAAGAGCAGGCTGCAATATATCGTCAGCAGTTAAAAATTTTCGCTCCCAAACCTGTCACCATGCGTACTTTAGATATTGGTGGCGATAAATGCCTGAGTTATTTTCCAATTAAAGAAGATAATCCTTTTTTAGGTTGGCGTGGTATTCGAGTAACGCTAGATCACCCTGAGATTCTCATGGTGCAATTAAGGGCACTTTTAAAGGCAAGTGCTGGCTTGAATAATTTGCGTATTTTATTTCCGATGATAACGAATGTTTTTGAGGTAGAGGAAGCTTTGCGTTTGGTGCATCGTGCTTATTCTGAAATTACAGAAGAGGGGATTATGGTTGACATGCCCTTGCTGGGTGTGATGGTTGAGGTGCCGGCAAGTGTTTATCAGATAAGAGAGCTTGCGCAGCGCGTTGACTTTATTTCAATTGGCACAAATGATTTAACGCAGTATCTGTTGGCAGTTGATCGCACCAATCCCCGTGTTGCTGACTTATACGATACGTTGCATCCGGCTGTTTTGATGGCCATGCGTCAAGTTTATGATGCTTGTGAAGACATGAAGAAACCTGTGACTGTTTGTGGTGAGTTGGCGGGTGATCCATTAGGTGTTTTATTATTGATTGGTATGGGTTATCGGGCTTTTAGTATGAGTGGTAGTAGTTTGTTGAAGGTGAAGTGGCTGATTCGCAATATCACTATCCTAAAAGCAGAACAGCTCCTTAAGGATGTTACAAAGATGGATAATGGCCAGGTTATTAGGAGTCATTTAGAGTTGTTTTTGAAAAAAGAAGGCTTGCTGCGTTTTATGTCTGGTACTTAATCCAATTCGCTTTTAGTGCTTTTTGGAATAAGTACCTCGGCTGCCTGCGAGATTAGTCTTCAGTATTGCCAGAGCCATTTTGTTCATCTGGCATGGGCTGATTCCTTTCTTTTTGGTCGCCGTTGTTTGTTTGGGGGGAGAGTGAAGAGTGATTTCTTTCTGTTGCGAAGGAGTGGCTTTTTTTAATGGTGACAATCTCTGCCCTTCTTGCATTTTCGTCTTTAAAAAACCCCTCTCTGCCCTTTTGAATTTTTAATTTTGTGGCCTGTCGTTTGGCGTGATAATCACTTTGATGTGAATCTGGGCCGTTATTTTGTCGTTGATAGGTGTTTGTTATCGGTAGTTTCTTCTTGGCGTTTTTTTCTGTATCAGCCGATATTTCTGAGCTGTCAGCCTTTTCAAGGGCGGTCAGTGTTGAGGGTGTTTGAGTATGCAGGCGAATGCTTTGTAGCATTGCACCATGAATTCTCATGTTGCCACAAACAATATTGCCTGAGTGTAAGAAGCCTTCCTCTCCTTTAAAATCAGAAACGATGCCGCCAGCTTCCTTAATGAGCAGGGCGCCCGCTGCAATATCCCATGGCTGTAAACCTGCTTCCCAGTAGCCGTCGTATCTGCCCGCTGCGACATAGGCTAAGTCTAGCGCCGCTGATCCTTGTCTTCGTATGCCGGCAGCTTGCGTTATAAAGTCTTTGAGTGTTGCAAGATAGCCGTCTAAATGTTTCATCTGGTTTTCCCTGAAAGGAAAGCCGGTGGCTAATAAAGTGCCTTGTAATTGTCTGTTGGATGTCACGCGAATTCTTTTTCCGTTTAAATGTGCGCCATGTCCGCGAGACGCTGTGAATTCTTCCTGTTTAATGGGGTCTAAAATTACAGCATGTTCAATTTGATCGTTGCGTTTTATGGCAATAGAAATGGCGAAGTGGGGGATGCCAAAAATAAAATTTGTTGTCCCGTCTAGTGGATCAATAACCCACTGATACTCGCCCTCTTCTGCTGAGACTGAGCCTTGAATTTCACCTGACTCTTCTGCAAGGATGGAATGATTGGGGAAGTTTTGTAGAATGTTCTCAATTAATATTCGCTCTACTGCGATATCTGTTTGTGTAACGTAATCATTTTGTGACTTTACTTCTACTTTCACCAAATCTAGGCGATCAAAGCTTTGTGTGATATGTTGCGCAGCTTTTCTAGCGGCACGCACGGCAACGTTCAGCATTGGATGCATATTAATTCTCATAATTAGATAGTATTGTAAATTTGCATTCTCTAGCTGTGTCAAAAGCTAGTGAGGCAAAAAAGCTAATGGTGCAAAAAAGTGGTTAAATCTAGCCTGCTTGTTTTCTTTTTGCGCGGCTAGTATACCTGTCATCGCGTGTTTTGGGTTTAGTAAATTTGAAGTGGTTATTCTCGGGGCGCTATAAAAAGTATGCAGATTTGTGAACAAACAGTTTTACCTCGTATTTCCATTGTTTTAGTTAATACGGAAAATGCTGGGAATATCGGTTCTGTTGCTCGAGCAATGAAGACGATGGGTTTGAGCCAATTGATTTTGGTTGCACCCAAAAAATATCCTGATCCGTTTGCAAATTGGATGGCCTCTGGTGCTCAAGATGTGCTTGATAATGCACGCATTGTTGATACTTTGGATGAGGCTGTTGCTGGTTTTCATTTGTTAATTGCAACGAGCGCCAGAAGTCGGCGTATTCCTTGGCCTTTAATTGATGCAAGAGCGTGTAGCGAGCTTGTTGTGAAGGAGGCTGTTCATGGTCGGCAGATTGCAATCTTGATGGGGCCTGAGTCTCAAGGGTTAAACAATGAGGTGCTTCAGAAGTGTCATCTTCATTTATCCATTCCTGCCAGTTCTGAATATTCGGTTTTAAACGTCGCCATGGCTGTCCAGATTGTGTGTTACGAAATCCGAATGGCGCTGATTAATTTTGGTGAAAAAAATACAAATCAACAGGAATCATCAGGCATTACAATGCCTATTTTCCCAGTAGACTGGGATATTGATTTGTCTACTCAGGGCGAATTTGAGGCGTTTCTTGCTCATTATGAAGAAGTGATTGCTGAAATTGGATTTTTAGATGCTAAAGCGCCTCGCCAGTTATTGGCAAGGAGTCGTCGATTATTTTCCCGTATTCGTATGGATAAGCATGAGGTTAGTATTTTGAGGGGGCTGCTCAGCCAGATCCAATCTCTTTATAAAAAATGAAAAATACTTGACTAAAACACTAGGTTTCTCCACACTTATCTTATTGTCTTCAGTGGGTTTTTTGATGGCATATATTTTTATAGTTTTTGTTTTGTAGGAGTGTTTGGTTATGCGATTAACAACCAAGGGTAGGTATGCTGTCACTGCAATGCTTGATTTGGCGATTAATGCGCAGGACAAGCCTGTCAATTTGCTGGATATCTCTGATCGCCATAAGATTTCAGTATCCTATCTTGAGCAACTCTTCGCAAAACTTCGAAAATCTGGGCTCGTTTCAAGTGTGAGGGGGCCGGGCGGAGGTTACCGTCTTGGGCGCGCTGAAGACCTAATCTTCATCTCTGAAATTATTGATGCAGTCGATGAATTGGTTGATGCCACACGCTGTAAAGGCAAAGGCAACTGTCAAGAAGGGGAGACGTGCTTAACGCATGATTTGTGGGAAGATTTAAGTAAGCAAATACACCACTTTTTAGGCCGAATTAGCTTGGGTTTATTGATGAAGCGTAAAGGCGTTCAGGTGGTTGCAGCGAGACAGTCTGCGGTGCAGGAAATGTCGCCTTCTGACCAAGAGAAGAGGAGAGGGCTGATTGCTTCCCTTTTTATTGAGGAAGATTTGTTACCAAGAGCAGAGTTTTAGTTTGTATTCTAATAATTTTTTTTGCAGTGAATTGAGCTGAGTGAGAATAAGATATGATGAAAAAGCCTATTTATTTGGATTATTCCGCGACGACACCTGTTGATCCTCGTGTCGCGACTGTCATGATGGGTTGTTTGGATATGTCTGGTAATTTTGGTAATCCAGCTTCTCGATCCCATTTTTATGGTTGGCAGGCTGAGGAGGCAGTCGAGGAGGCGCGTGCTCATGTTGCTGCTGCTGCCAATTGTGATCCTCGTGAAATTGTTTGGACGTCTGGCGCGACGGAGTCAAATAACCTTGCCATAAAAGGTGCCGCTCACTTTTACCGTAATCAAGGGATGCATATTGTTACTTCGCAGATAGAGCATAAGTCAGTGCTAGATACTTGCCGCCAATTGGAAAAAGAAGGTTTTGAAGTAACTTATCTTCAGCCTGGTGCGGATGGTTTGATTCTTCCTGATCGGGTTGCTTCAGCCTTAAGAGCTGATACCGTTTTAGTTTCTTTGATGCATGTTAATAATGAAATAGGCACGATTACAGATATTGAAGCCATAGGCAAAATAACGCGTGCGCGTAATATTCTATTTCATGTTGATGCTGCTCAGAGTATTGGTAAGGTTGAGATTGACCTTGCTGAATCTCAGATTGATTTGATGTCATTCTCTGCTCATAAGGCTTATGGTCCTAAGGGTATTGGTGCGTTATTTGTGCGCAGAAAGCCGCGTGCACGAATAGAAGCGCAGATGCATGGTGGTGGCCATGAGAGAGGAATGCGTTCAGGTACTTTGCCTACACACCAAATTGCAGGAATGGGTGAAGCCTTTCGTATTGCAAAGCTTGAGACGGCTGCTGATCAAGCAAGAATTGCGTTATTACGTCAGCGCTTATGGGCAGGTTTAAATAGCATGGAGCAGGTTCAGGTTAATGGGGATATGGGCCATCGCATTATGGGTAATTTGAATATTAGCTTTGCGTACGTTGAGGGGGAGTCACTGATTATGTCTCTTAAAGACGCGGCTGTTTCTTCTGGTTCTGCATGCACCTCAGCAAGCTTAGAGCCTTCTTATGTTTTAAGAGCCTTAGGTTTGAGCGATGAGTTAGCGCACAGTTCTATCAGATTTTCATTGGGGCGCTACACCACTGAGGATGAGATTGATTATGTTATTGCTCGCGTTAAAGAGAGCGTGAGTAGGCTGCGTGAAATGTCTCCTTTGTGGGATATGTATAAAGAGGGTGTTGATTTAAAATCAGTTGAATGGGCATCTCACTGATTAAAGTTGTTGTTGTTGTTGTTGTTGTTGTTGTTGTTGTTGTTGGTGTAGGTTGTTCTGTGCGGTCTTTGCGAGGGAATAAATATGTATAGCGAAAAAGTAATTGATCATTATGAAAACCCACGAAATGTTGGGATTTTGGATAAAAATGACAAGCGTGTTGGTACGGGTATGGTTGGCGCTCCTGCATGTGGTGATGTTATGCGCTTGCAGATAAAAGTAGATGAGCAAGGTGTAATTGAAGACGCAAAGTTTAAAACATACGGTTGCGGTTCTGCTATCGCCTCGAGTTCTTTGGTGACGGAATGGCTGAAGGGAAAAACAGTGGCAGATGCTGAAAAAATTAGGAATATTGATATCGTAGAAGAGCTTGCATTGCCTCCCGTCAAAATACACTGTTCTGTTTTGGCTGAAGATGCAATTCGCGCTGCTTTGTCTGATTATCGTGCAAAACAGGATTTATCTAGCTGATTTTTTGCGAGGTATTTTTGTGGCAATAACAGTAACTGCCGTTGCAGCTGAATTTGTTAAAGGTCAGTTAGCGTCAAGAGGGCGCGGGCAAGGTATTCGCGTTGGCGTTAAAACAACCGGATGCTCTGGTTTGGCTTATGTAATTGAATTTGTTGATGACCTTAGTGAGGGTGATCAGGTTTTTGAGAGTAATGATGTAAAGCTCATTGTTGACCCTAAAAGCCTTGTTTATATTGATGGCACCCAGATGGATTATGTGAAAGAAGGCCTTAATGAGGGTTTAAAATTTCTCAACCCAAATATTAAGGGTGAGTGTGGTTGTGGTGAAAGCTTTACTGTCTAGCACTCCTTTTATATTATGGCGGCCATTTTAAATTTTAGGTTTTTAGCATGTTACGGCAGGGCAATTACTTCGATCTGTTTTCTATAAAACCTGTTTTTTCTCTTGATCTGGCTGATCTTCGCGAGCGTTATTTTGCTTTGCAGCGGGAAGTTCATCCTGATCGTTTTGCGAATACGACTGATCAAGAGCGTCTTTCTTCTGTTCACCACACATCTTATGTGAATGCGGCATATACCGCTCTTAAAGATCCTGTTAAGCGGGCCTGTTATTTGTTAGAAACAATGGGTGTTGTCGTTGATTTTGAAAATAACACTCAGATGAGCGCTTCATTTCTAATGGAGCAAATGGAGTGGCGAGAGAGTCTTGAGGCGTTACATCTTGCGTATCATAATGGCGCTGAAGCCGCTTTTAACCGTAAGGCGTTTGATGATTTAGTTTTGATTATCGATCATGCTTTTGTTGATAGGTTAAATACGCTGACGCGTGTATTTATTAATTATCCCTTTGTATTAGGTGATGCGGTCATTGAGCAGTCTCTCAATTTGATTCGAGAGCTGGTTTTTCTTAAAAAAATTAAAGAAGAACTTGACGTGCTCGAGGATGAGTTTGATTGATGGTTTTTTTCTTGATAAGTGTATGTAAGGAAGTCTATGGCGTTGCTTCAAATTTCTGAACCGAACCAGTCTTTTATCTGTGCGAAACCGAGCCCTGTTTGTGCTGTGGGCATTGATCTTGGGACAACTCATTCTCTTGTTTCTGTGCTAGAAAACGGTAAGCCTATTACCTTGCCTGATGAGGGTGGTGATCATCTTCTTCCTTCTTGCGTCCATTTTTCTCAATCTGGGGTTGTTACAGTGGGTGTTGCTGCGGTCGCTTTTGCAGCAATAGATAGCCTAAATACGATTTTTTCTGTGAAGCGGTTGATGGGGCGAGGCGTTGCCTCGTTAGAAACTTTGGCGAGTCAATTGCCTTACGATATAAAAGAAGACCCTCACACTCAGGTGCCTTACATTAGCACTGTATCTGGTTTGGTTACACCTGTTGAAGTCTCTGCTCATATTTTGCGTGCTTTAAAAGTTCGCGCTGAGGCTTATTTAAAAGATAAGGTTTCCCAGGCAGTCATTACTGTTCCTGCCTATTTTGACGATGCTCAGCGACAAGCGACTAAAGATGCTGCAAAACTTGCGGGCTTAAATGTTTTAAGACTTATTAATGAGCCTACAGCGGCGGCTTTAGCTTATGGTTTGGATGCCGCAGCTGAGGGTGTTTTTGCGGTGTATGATTTGGGTGGCGGCACTTTTGATATTTCTATTTTGCGCATGAGAGGCGGTGTTTTCGAGGTGCTAGCGACAGCTGGCGACACTGCTTTGGGCGGCGATGATATTGATCGTTTAATCGTTTCTTTTTGGCTTAAGCAGGTGGGTATTGAAAAGCTTTGTGATGCTGCAAGTGTGCGTATATTGCTTCAACAAGCGCGCGCTGTGAAGGAGCGCCTTTCTCATGAGTTAATGGTTGATGTTTGTTTTACGCTTGAAGGTCATCATTATCAGCTTATGTTTAGTCGTGAGGCGTTGGAAAAGTTAATCCTGCCTTTTGTTCAGAAAACGATAAAAATTTCAAGCCAGGCTTTACGCTCAGCAAATTTAATGCTGGTTGATTTGAGCCAAGTAATCATGGTTGGCGGGAGCACTCGCATCCCTTTTATTCAGGAAAAATTAAAAGCGTGGTTTGGCCGTGCGCTACTCACTTCTGTGGATCCTGATAAAGTCGTTGCGTTGGGTGCTGGTACACAGGCTGCAAACTTGGCGGGCAAAGGACGTAATGAATGGTTGTTAATTGATGTTCTGCCTTTGTCTTTGGGTTTAGAGACGATGGGCGGTCTTGTTGAAAAAGTGATTTCTCGTAATACCTCTATTCCGGTTGCAAAGTCGAAAGAGTTCACCACATTTAAAAATGGTCAGACAGCAATGAGTATTCACGTCGTGCAAGGTGAGCGCGAGCTTGTGAAAGATTGCCGTTCTTTGGCTCAGTTTAATTTAACAGGTATTCCGCCGATGTTAGCTGGTGTTGCCAAGGTCAAACTTACTTTTCAAGTTGATGCAGATGGCTTGTTATGTGTAACGGCTCAGGAAATGACGACGGGTGTCATTGGATATGTCGAGGTGAAGCCTTCTTATGGTCTTACTGAGCAACAAGTAGCAGATATGATCGCATCGTCTTTTCAGCAGGCTAAAGAAGATGTCTCTATTCGTGGTTTGGCCGAGGCGCATGTTGAAGCGCTGAGAGTTATTGAGGCTGTAACCGCTGCTTTAACTCAGGATGGCGATCGTTATCTATCCTCTGATAGCCTTGCGGGAATTACTCAAGCAATACAAGATTTGCACCATGTTTTAGATTTGAAGGATAAAGAAAAGATTATTGCTTTCACAAAGGTTTTGAATCGTGAGACAGAGCATTTTGCGGCTTTACGTATGAGTGGTGACGTATCTGAAGTTTTAAAGGGGCATAAAGTTAGCGATTTTTTGCCAGGTTGCGACTGACTTTAATAGATGGGTAGTGATTATGGTTGAAGTTATTTTCTTGCCTCATGCTGAGCTATGTCCTGATGGTGCGGTAATTGAGGCTCAAGCAGGTGAAACAATTTTAGACGTTGCTTTGCGTAATGATATTGATATTGAGCATGCTTGCGAGATGTCTTGTGCTTGTACTACTTGCCATGTTGTTATTCGCGAGGGCTTCAAGTCTCTTAATCCATTAGATGAGCTTGAAGAGGATATGTTAGATAAAGCATGGGGCTTAGAGCCTTCCTCTCGTTTAAGTTGTCAAGCAGTCATAGGTGTCGAGCCTTTGATTGTAGAAATTCCTATGTACACGATTAATCAGGTTTCAGAGCGAAAAACAAAGGGTTAGTTATGACGTTAAAGTGGACTGATACGCGGGAAATCGCTATTTTGCTTTCAGAAAAGCATGTTGATGTTGATCCTAAGTTTTTGAGATTTACAGATTTGCATCAGTGGGTTTGTGCGCTTTCTGAGTTTAGTGATGATCCTAATCGTTCTGGCGAGAAAATTCTTGAGTCTATTCAGATGCATTGGATTGATGAAGTAAATTGAGCGCATTTTGCTTAGCCCTTTGTGTATAATGCACCCCTTGTTTTTTTGCTTTATTTATATATGTTTTTTAGGAGATGACGAATGACAGTAGAGCGTACACTTTCAATTATTAAGCCTGACGCAGTTGCAAAAAACGTTATTGGCGCCATTATTTCTCGTTTTGAATCTGCTGGTTTGAGTATTGTTGCTGGCAAAATTAGCCATTTATCTCAAGCGCAAGCTGAGGGATTTTATGCAGAGCATAAACACCGTCCTTTTTTTGGGGATTTGGTTAAATTTATGACGTCAGGCCCCGTTTTTATTCAGGTGCTTCAGGGTGTGAATGCGGTATTAATCAATCGCGATCTTATGGGCGCTACTGACCCTAAAAAAGCAGAAAAAGGGACTATTCGTGCTGATTTTGCTGAAACAATTGATGAAAATGCGGTGCATGGTTCTGATTCTGTTGAGTCAGCAAAGCGAGAAATTGGCTACTTTTTTTCTGAGATTGAACTTTGTGAGCGTACGCGTTAAATGACTAATGTTCCTTTGAAGACAAATCTATTGGCGCTTGATCTTGAGGGGCTGAAGTCATTTTTTCAATCTATCGGAGAAAAGCCGTTTCGTGCCCAGCAGATGATGAAGTGGATTCACCACGCAGGCTTTGATCGCTTCGACGAAATGACTAATATTGGTAAGTCTTTGAGGGGGCTTTTAGCTGAAAAGGCTGAAATTGTTGCGCCTGAAGTCGCTTATCATGACTTTTCAAAAGATGGTACTCGTAAGTGGGTTTTGAGATTGGATAGTAAAAACTGTGTTGAGACGGTTTATATTCCTGATGGTGATCGCGGCACCTTGTGCGTCTCTTCTCAGGTTGGTTGCGCATTAGATTGCAGTTTTTGCTCAACCGGAAAGCAGGGCTTTCAGCGTGATTTAAAAGTGAATGAAATTTTAGGTCAGGTTTGGCTTGCTAATCGTTCCTTTGATGTTTCAGAGAAGATGGACAAGCGTCCCATTACCAATATTGTAATGATGGGGATGGGCGAGCCTTTGTTAAACTTTGATAATGTTGTGAAAGCAATGAGCGTAATGAGGGATGATCTAGGTTACGGCGTTTCAAAAAGACGAGTCACTGTCAGTACGGCAGGTATTGTCCCTGCCATTGAAAAACTACCTCACGTTATAGATGTTTCCTTGGCTGTTTCTCTGCATGCGCCCACTAATGAGTTACGCAATCAGTTGGTTCCTATCAACAAAAAGTATCCGTTAGAGCAGCTGATGGCTGCCTGTCGTTCTTATTTATCGCACTATGGTGATAGACGAAGAATTACGATGGAATACGTTATGTTGGATGGTATTAATGATCATCTTGATCATGCAAAACAACTTGTTTCTTTGCTCGATGATGTGCCAAGTAAGATTAATTTAATTCCTTTTAATCCTTTTCCTATGGCTCAGTATCGTCGATCATCTAAAGCAGCAATTACCCGTTTTCAAGATTATTTAATGAATCAGGGTTTTGTGACAACGGTGAGAACAACGAGAGGCGATGATATTGACGCAGCTTGCGGCCAGCTTGTGGGGCAAGTCGAAGATCGTACACGTCGCAGTCAAAATTGGCAGAAAATGGTTGTGAATTCTTCATTAACAGTCTAGCTTTATTCTGTTAATTTATTGATTGTTGTTTCATTTTTCCCTCAAGTATCAAGAAAATGGAATTTCTTATGGCGAGAAGAAAGTCGGTTGTCTCTGTTTTATTTATTTATTTATTGCTCTGCAGTTGTGTGAGCGAACCTATCAGGCCCAAAGCAAATAAAGTGAAGGCCGTTCAAGCCTATATTAGTGTGGGCACGGAATATATGCGTCTGGGTGATATGGAAAGAGCCACTCGTCATCTTTCTCGTGCGCTTGAACTTAATTCCAAATCGCCTGATGCGCATAATGCAGTTGCATTGCTTCATCAGTCGACTAAAGATACTAAGTTAGCTGAGAAACACTTTAAAAAAGCAATTCACTATGGAAGTAACTACTCTGTTGCAGAAAATAACTACGGTTCTTTTTTGTTTGCTTCAGGACGTTTTGAGGAAGCAATTAAGCATCTTGAGAGGGCTGCGGATGACCCTTCTTACGAAAATCGTGGTCAGTCCTATGAGAATGTTGGGCGCTGTTATGTTGCTTTAAAGAAAGACCCGGAAGCGATTATTGCTTTCGACCGATCATTATTAATCAATCCAAATCTTTCAAGAAGCTATTTAGAGCTAGCTGATATTGCTCTGCAAAAGAAGGATTTGCATGAAGCAAAAAAAAATATTGATAAGTTTCACGCGATGACAAGAAAAATACCGAGAAGTTTATGGATTGGCATACAAGTTGAAAGAGTTTTGGGCGATAAAAATTTATTGTCAAGTTATGAGTTAACATTGAAAAGTCTTTATGCCGATTCAAGAGAATTTCGTCTGTATCAAGAGTCTATGAAGAAGGAGTCGGTGAGTAATGGCCAAAGCGGAAAAGATTAGTTCTAGAGAGTCACACTTGACGGATGTGAGCCCTGTGCTGTTGCATCAGGAATCAAAATTTGAAAATAAACTGTCGTCATCTGTTCCTGTTGCAAGGGCTGAGGGAGCTTCTCAGGTTACTTGGGAGGCGGGGCATGAGTTGAGTGTTGCAAGATTAGATGCAGGATTAACCCTTGCGCAGGTGGCGTCAATGTTAAAGATGCCGGTTAAGCATATCGAGGCATTGGAGTGGGGTAATTTTTATATTTTACCAAGTCAAGTATATGTTGTGGGGTATTTGCGCCTTTACAGTAGATTGCTTCATCTTAATGAAGAAAAGGTGGTTGATAACTATAAGCGGTTAATGGCGCATATTCAGAAAGAGGCAGTTTCAACGCCTGCTGATGTCGCGCGTGCGTACGCACTAAATGCTTCGGGTCGTACTAAGGCAAAAAAACCAAGCGTTGCAGTTGGTCGCATCGCTTTTTTAGTTAAGTTTAAGGTGCATTTTTCGCTTCTGGCTATTTTGCTTGCCACGCTTGTGGTTCTTTATTTTATTCCTTTTGAGTCTGATTACAGTCGCACTTCCGAAGCGCTTTCTACTGAGGCGGTTGCGCCGCTTATTGATGAGGCGCGTATTGGTGAGACCCTTGTTGATGGCGCGCCAGTTGCTGGCGTTGATGCTTTAAAATTCCATTTTTTTGAGCCTAGTTATTTGAAGGTGCAAGATGCAAGTGGGCAGGTGAATTATGAGAAAAAACATGACGTAGGCGATTCTGTCGTATTGTCCGGAACAGCTCCTTTTCGTGTCATGCTAGAAAAAGGTACGGCTGCAAGTATTTTATTGAATAGCAAATCAGTTGAGGTGCCAATATCTTCTGAGGATAGGCCTGTTGAGTTTGGTATTGCTAAGTAGTGTCTTTTTTTATGTTCAGTTTTTTGTTTTAAAGGTTTTCCCCCTAGAGTACACTCTCATTTTTTTGTATGCCCTTCAAAATTTTTCCATGAAACGGTTAGTTATTCTTTTTCATTCGGGGTGTTTAGATGAAATTGTACTCTTCGATTGTGCGTAGAAAGTCGAGAAAAATTTGGGTGGGTAAAGTCCCTGTTGGGGGTGATGCGCCTATCACTGTGCAGAGTATGACGAATACCGATACGTTAAATATTGCCGCAACAGTTGCCCAAATTAATGCGTTGATTGCTGCAGGCGTTGATATTGTTCGTGTGTCAGTCCCTTCTTTAGATGCTGCTGCTGCTTTTGGCGAGATTCGCCGTCAGGTTAGCGTGCCTCTGATTGCAGATATTCATTTTGATTATAAAATTGCTTTAAGCGTTGCTGAGCATGGTGTGGATTGTCTACGTATTAACCCTGGCAATATTGGTCGTGATGATCGTGTAAGAGCTGTTATTGATTGCGCTAAAGACAAAGGCATCCCTATTCGGATTGGTGTTAATGCAGGCTCTCTTGAGAAAGCGCTTCAGCAAAAATATGGCGAACCGAATGCTCAAGCATTGGTTGAGTCTGCCATGCGTCATATTGATATTCTTAATAAACTGGATTTCCAAGATTTTAAAGTTAGTTTAAAAGCTTCTAATGTATTTATGACGGTTGAAGCATACCGTTTAATTGCGAATCAGATAGAGCAGCCATTACATTTGGGTGTAACGGAGGCGGGTACCTTTCGTTCGGGAACAGTAAAATCTTCTGTCGCGCTGGGTATGCTTTTAATGGAGGGTATCGGTGATACGCTCCGTATCTCTTTAGCGGCAGATCCCGTTGAGGAAGTAAAAGTTGGTTTTGATATTTTAAAAAGCTTGGGTTTGCGTGCGCGGGGGGTCAATATCATTGCTTGCCCCAGCTGTTCTCGCCAAAATTTTGATGTGATTAAAACGGCGAATCTTTTAGAGTCTCGTCTTGAGGATATTCGTCAGAGCATTGATGTGGCGGTTATTGGTTGCTATGTAAATGGCCCTGGCGAATCGAAAGAAGCTGATATTGGGCTGACAGGCGCAGAGCCTAGGTCGCTTATTTTTAAGGAAGGCAAGCCCTTTAAGAAAGTGAGCCCTGATCAAATTGTTGATGAGTTAGAAAAGCAAGTCAGAGCTAAAGCGCGTGCGTTACAAATGGCAGCTGATGCTGAAGCCGCGAATTCCTTGCAGATGCCTTCAATATAATTTTAAGTGGTAACTATGAAGCAAGTGACGCCCATTAGCGGGTTCCCTGAGTGGACGCCTCAATGTCGATTATTAGAGTTGGAAATACTAGATAAAATTCGCAAGCAGTTTTCTTTATTTGGTTTTTTACCTATTGAGACAAGAGCGATTGAGCCGCTGTCTGTTTTGCTTAAAAAAGGCGATGATAAAGAAATTTATGTGCTAAAAAGATTGCATGATGACCCTGATGCAAAGGAAAAAGAAGAAGGTTTTGGTCTTCATTTTGATTTAACAGTGCCTTTTGCAAGATATGTTACAGAGCATGAGCACTTACTTACCTTTCCTTTTAAGCGTTATCAAATTCAAAAAGTGTGGCGAGGCGAGCGCAAGCAAGAAGGACGTTATAGAGAATTTTATCAGTGCGACATTGATATTATTGCCAAAGATCATTTGCCGTTATTTTTTGATGCAGAGTTACCTGTTGCGTTGTTGGGCGTTATGGCGATACTCCCGATTCCTTCCGTTATTTTAAAAATAAATAATCGAAAATTATTGGAAGGTTTTTATCGTGGTTTAGGGATTGAGAGTGCCCATCATGTGCTTCGCATTGTTGATAAGGTTGCTAAAATTGGCCCAGAAAAAGTAAGTGAACTTTTGCAGTCTGAGCTGTCTATTAGTGCCGAGCAAGCAAAAAAATGTGTTGATTTTGGTCGTATTCGAGCGACTGACTTATCGTTTGTTGAGGCAGTTCGGGCCTTTTCAGTACAGCATACTTTGTTAGAGGAAGGAATAAGTGAGCTTTCTTATATCCTAGAGTTTACCCGTGCGCTTGGCATCACTAATATTGAGGTTGATCTGAGCATCGCGCGCGGGCTTGATTATTATACAGGAACGGTTTACGAGGGGTATTTGGTCGGTCATGAGCAGCTGGGCGCTGTTTGTTCCGGTGGGCGTTATGATAATTTAGCCGAGGGGGCAAAGCAGCCTTTGCCGGGTATTGGTGTATCGATCGGCATTACACGTATTTTAGGGTATCTTTTTGGGCGGGAGCTGCTTAAGCCGAGTAGAATATCTTCTTTAGATGCTTATGTTGTGCTGAATGATGAAAAAGATCGCTTACAGTCGCATCGTTTGGCGCAAATTTTACGTCGTCGTGGTGTTTCAACAGATATCCATCATGTACCACAAAATTTTGGAAAGCAGATGAAAATGGCCGAAAAAAAAGGGGCAAGATTTGTCTGGTTTTGTGAAGAAAATAATCAATACTCTGTGAAGGATCTTGTTACAGGGGTGCAGACAGTAGAAAACCCTGAAGAGTGGGTTTTGCCTGAAAATATTTAACGGTAAAGTTATCTTGCAAGTGTTAGTCTTTTTTCAGACGTTCCTTTTTTATCCCTTATTATTCTTGATTCAATTTGACGCTAAGGAGCATGACTTTGGATATCTCAGATATAGAAACAGATGAGCAGCAGGCAGAACGACTAACCCAATGGTGGAAGCGTAGCCTGAAGTTTATTGTGCTGCTTTTAATTATCGTGATAGGTTTTGTTTTTGTTATAAATGCTTGGAGGGATAGCGCCCGTTCAAGCCGTGAATTAGCCTCTGGAGCATTTTCAGAACTTATGGATGCTGTTGGGGCAACAGTTAATGTTCAAGGGCAAGAAGCAGAACAGAAAACAACACAAGTTACGCTTAAAACGCTCGCTGAAAAAATAGTTAAACAAGATAATGGCGGCGCTTATCCTCATTTAGCAAGATTACAGCTTATTAAAGTTGCTATGGATCAGGATGATGTTAAAGCTGCAGAGGCAGAGCTAAAAGCGTTGTTGGCAGATAAGCCTGATGAAGTTATTACTGCTGTTGCGGTTGATCGATTGGCTCGTTTAATGGCCGATCAGGCACGCTATGAAGAGGCTTTTGTTTTGTTGGGTAGTTTGGATAGCAAGCTTTCCAGTGCACGCTTTGCAGAATTAAAAGGTGATATTAGGTTGGCTGAGGGTAAGCGTGCAGAAGCATATGCGCTCTATCAAACGGCTCGACTTGGGCTTGGCGATGCCTTTGAAAAAAATGTTCTTCTAAAAATGAAAATGGATGATTTGGCCGATGTTAATCAAAAATAAGTGTTTTTGTGTTGTCTTGAGCGTCCTTTTTATTATTCAATTATCTGGATGTGGCGATAGCGATGAAGATCTTTTTAAGCCTGCTGAATTAGTCTCTTTTGATTCATCAATTGAACTTCGCACTTTGTGGAAGCGCTCAGTAGGGAAGGGTATAAATGATCAGGATATTATACTGCACCCTGTTATTGCTGGCTCCTTGTTATACGTCATTGATCAAAAGGGTTTATTGCTGACGCTTGATAAAAAAACAGGTGAGGTGCTTGCTAAGAAAAAAACAGGTTATGCGGTTAGCGCAGGCCTTGCTACTGATTTAACCCGCCTTTTTTTGGCAACCTGGAACGGTGATCTTGTTTGTCTTGATTTAGAAGGTAAAGAGCTTTGGAAGGTATCTTTAGCGAGCGAGATGTTAGTACCGCCCGTCATTGAAGGCGATCTTTTGGTTGCGCAAACAACCGATGGAAAAATTCATGGTTTATCTGTGCAAAATGGCAAGCAAAACTGGTTGTTTGATTCAGTACAACCTGCTTTGACTTTAAGAGGAACCGGCGCACCTTTATTGTTAGGTGGTAAGGTGCTCGCTGGTTTAGCGAATGGGAAGGTTGTTGCATTGGATGCTAGTAACGGTATGCGCGCATGGGAGAGGCAGGTTGCTATTCCTGAGGGGCATTCTGAGATTGAGCGCTTGGTTGATGTTAAAGGTAGGCTGCTGGTTAATGGTTGGCGCTGTTATGGTGTATCGTACCAAGGTAAAGTATTTGCGCTTGATATTCGCAGCGGTGCTTTATTGTGGCAAGAAGATTTTTCAAGCTTAAATAGCGTTAGTTTTGATTCGGGTAAATTATTTTTGTCTGATAGTCACGGTGCGGTTGTTTCTTTTGACGCAACAAGTGGTGCCTTGCTTTGGCGCCAAGAAAAGTTAAGTCACCGTGGATTAACATCCCCCATGATTGATGGTAATGCTTTAGTGGTAGGTGATGCTCAAGGTTACTTGCATTGGTTGTCCCTGAAAGATGGCGCTTTTATGGCGCGTGTAAAAGTAGGGGGAGACGGTATCGCTGCGCCTGCGCTTGTTAATTCAGGCATTGTTTATGTTTATGGCAAGAGCGGGAAGCTTGCTGCCTATTCCAGGGAATCGGCTAGGGAAGTATCTTCACCTTAAAAAGAGTTGGTTGAAATGTCTTGCGACTTATTGCAGTTTGTTGCCACTTGTACGCCTGGTTTAGAGCTATGGCTAGAAGAGGAAATTGTTAGTTTTGGCGGCGTTATTGAAAAGAGAACACCCTCTAGTGTTTGTTTTAGGGGAGATTTGAAGGCTGCTTATTCAGTATGTTTGTGGTCTCGTTTTGCAAGCCGTGTTTTATTTCCCCTTCATACTTTTGAGGCCGTCGTACAGCAGGATATTTATTCTGCTGCTCATTCGATTCCTTGGGATGAGCACTTTGCGGTTGATCAAACCTTTGCTGTTCAATCTGTCATTGATGATGCTCAACCAAAAGGAGCTGATCGTCAAAAAAATAATCATCAGCGTCATTCTTCTGAAGAAGGTATTCGTCATTCTAAATTTGCAGCCTTGGTTGTTAAAGATGCGGTGGTGGATTGGTTTAGAGAGCGTTATGGTGTGCGCCCTTCGATTCAGATTGTAAAGCCTGACGTGCCTTTATATTTATTTATTCAGGGCACGGAAGCTGTGCTGGGCATTGATTTATCCGGTGAAGGCTTGCATAAACGAGGCTACCGTCTTTTAACCGGAGAAGCGCCGCTTAAAGAAAATTTAGCGGCCGCTATTGCGCGTGCGGTGGGTATTCGTCGCGGTGTTGCACCTGCTTGTGTGATGGATCCTTTATGTGGTTCTGGTACGTTGCTTATTGAGGCAGCAATGATGTATGCCGATATAGCACCTGCACTTGGTCGTGCTTATTTTGGGTTTTTGGGCTGGAAGAAGCATGATGTTGCTCTTTGGTCGGAGCTATTGCTTGAGGCGCATGAAAAGAAAAAAAGAGCACTTGAGGACACGCAAAACTGGCCTCGCTTTATTGGGTTTGATAGTGGTCGCGATATTATTTCTATGGCAAGAGATAATATTTATTCGGTAGGTTTGGGTGAGCATATTCATGTTGAAAGGCGAGAGCTTGCTTGCGTAGAAAACCCCTTAAACGAAGGTCTCGGCGCTTTTATTACCAACCCGCCTTATGGCGAGCGTTTGGGCGACAAAGAGGCATTAAAATATTTTTATCAGCACCTAGGCGATAAATTAAAACGTGATTTTCAAGGTTGGTCTGCAGCGGTCATTTGTTCAGATGTAACCTTGCTCGATGCAATGAGATTGCAGTCTGTAAATAGTCTTCGTTTATTCAATGGTGCGTTACCTTGTCTTTTAAGGTCTTATGAAATTCCAGTAAATGGAAAAGACGATCGATGTTTCCAGCTTAACTTTCAAGAAATTGAATTATCTGCCGGTGTTGATTTAAAAAATCGCCTAGTAAAAAACTATAAACAATTAGAAAAGTGGCTTAAAAAAGAAAGTATCACCTGTTTTCGTTTGTACGATGCTGACTTGCCCGACTTTAACTTTGCGCTAGATGTTTATAAAGGACGGTTTCATTTGCAAGAGTATTTGGCGCCAAAAACAATTAACGCTGAAAAAGCAGCATCACGCATAAAAACAGCTGAAGAAGTGGTGACTCAGCTTTTTGGTTTGAGAAAAAATCAATTATTTATTAAGCTCAGACAAAGACAAAAAGGTAATCAGCAATATCAGCAGCAAGGCGGCCAAAAACAATTTTATGAGATAAGTGAAGGGCGTGCAAAATTACTGATTAATTTGGGTGATTATCTTGATACTGGCCTTTTTTTAGATCATCGTTCTTTGCGTCAGCATTTTTCTGCAATCATGAAAGGAAAAAGATTTTTAAATCTTTTTGCCTATACCGGTGTCGCCAGTGTACAGGCTGCTTTAGGTGAAGCAAGATCAACAACGACAGTTGATTTATCGCCTGCCTATTGTGATTGGGCAAGGGCAAATCTTGCTTTGAATGGTTTAAGCGAGACAAATCATGATGTGGTTCAAGCGGATTGCCTTACGTGGTTAGGTGAATCAAAAAAACAGTTTGATGTTATTTTTCTCGATCCCCCGACGTTTTCAAATTCTAAACGTACGGAGACAGTGCTTGATGTACAGCGTGATCATGTTAGCCTCATTCAGCTTGCTATGAAGCGTTTAGAACCTGGTGGTGAATTGTATTTTTCTAATAACTTTATGCGTTTTGAATTAGATCGCGATGCGCTTTTAGACTTTCATATAGAGGATATTACGCGTAAAACAATCCCTCTGGATTACAAGCGAAATGAGAAAATTCATCATTGCTTTAAAGTTACTTTCAGAAACAAATAATTATTGAGGAAAGCGCGTGGCACATTACACAGGTAAAGAAATTGAAAAGCTTTTTAATAAGGCGACTTTTCAGATTACCGCCGCTTTATTTAGCCAATGTCCGGCAGATTTTGGTAAAGAAATTGCTTTTGTTGGGCGATCAAACGCCGGAAAATCAACGTTAATTAATTCATTATGTAACCGGCATAATTTAGCTTATACCAGCAAAACACCCGGGAAAACGCAGCATTTTAATTTTTTTCAGATTACGCCGCATATTCGTTTTGTCGATTTACCCGGTTATGGTTACGCCAAGGTAGCAGGTGAGTTATATGGTGCCTGGCAGACAGAAATTGCTGATTATTTTGCACAAAGGGAATGTTTAAGTTGCGTTATTATTTTAATGGATAGCCGTCATCCTTTTAAAGAGAAAGATATTGAAATGATTGAATGGCTGAAATTAAATCATAAAAAAATGCTTGTTCTGCTTACCAAAAGTGACAAATTAACGCGTACGGAAAAAAACCTTGTCCTGCGTGAGGGAAAGCAGCAACTTGCTGCAATACTAGGCGAAGAAAATCCACCGATTCAGCTGTATTCAGCAACTAAAAAAGAAGGCGTCATTGAGCTTTATAAGGCATTGGCTTTGCATTTAAGCTCTATTGAGGCAAAAACAATATCTCCATGAGCGATAAAGAGTTAGGCCATAACTTAAGAAAGCGAACCTGGGCGACAGCTAAACTTGCCGCAAAGCTTGGTTTTTCAGCAGCCACCAAAAAATTGAATATTGAATTACCAAACTCTACCGAGCAAGCAGTAGAGCAAGCGATTGCTTTGGCAAATGAGTTTGATGGAATGAAAGGTCTCATGCTCAAGTTTGGCCAAATGGCGAGTTATTTAAATACCGGTTTACCACCTAAAGCTCAACAGGCATTAGCGAAGCTTCAATCATCTAGTACGGCGATGCCCTATACAGACATTAAAAGCCAAATTGAATCTAGCTTTAACAAGGAAGTGGGTGAGTTATTTGACTCATTTGATCCTGAGGCTTTTGCTGCGGCATCGATTGGTCAGGTGCATCGTGCTGTTTATAAGGGGCAGGCAGTCGCTGTAAAAATACAATATCCTGGCATACGCAAGCTTATTGAGTCTGATCTTAAAAATGTGGGCAAACTGGCTCAGGTATTGTTTGTAGGCTCTAGTTTGGATGGTGAGGGCTTTGCTGATGAGTTGCAGGATCGTTTGATTGAAGAGTGTGATTATCTATTAGAAGCCCAGCGCCAAACTGTCATTGGCTCATTATGGAATGATAAAGAGGGTTGTATTGTGCCTTTGGTCATTCCCGAGCGATCTACCGTAACGGTATTAACAACTATTTTTGAGTCTGGCGAAGGCTTTTACCCGTTCATTAAAAACGCTAGCGCGCAAAGCCGCAGAAAAAGTAGTTTGACTATTTTTAGTAATGTATTTGAAGGTATTTTTCGTTACGGTTTTTTCAATGGTGACCCTCATCCTGGCAATTATTTATTTCGTGAAGAGGGCGGTGTTGTATTTTTAGACTTTGGGTGCGTGCGCTTATTTCCTGATGAACTATTGCTGATATGGAAAGAGCTTGCTCAAGCTATTCTTGATCAGAATTTTGCGCGCTTTAAGGCTTGTTCTATTGATATGGGACTTGTTGGTAATGTGAAGAAATTTGATTGGGATTTTCAGTGGGATTTAATGCAGTTTTTCTACCAGCCTTTTCGCTCAACAACCCCTTATCGTTACACGCATGAATATGTAAAAGAAAGTTATCAGCGTGTATTGTGGCAAAATAAAAATAGGCGTTATGCTTCGTTGCCTCCCTCAATGCTATTGATTAATCGATTACAGTGGGGCTTAAATTCTATTTTAGCTGACTTAGGTGCTGAGGCGATTTACAGCGATATTTTTCGCGCGGCAGTGGCTTCAAAAATGGAGCCGCTAAAAGGTAAAAGATCACGCCCCATAATTTGACATCGCGAGGCACCCAAACTTGAGCGTAAACCAATCCCGGTTTGCTGTTAAATTTTAAGTGAGTTGTGGTGGGGCGTTGATGCTGATCGATTCATACAACCATTCAAAAAAAGAAATCCCTCTCATTCTGGCTGTCGATAGCATTGATAAACTACTTGCTA
>CAMAPQ010000033.1 GCA_945860125.1 Klebsiella pneumoniae | reverse complement strand
AGGAAAATGCTACTTTAAAAAAAGAAAATGCATCGCTCAAAGAAAGACTGGGTTTAAATTCAACTAATTCTTCTTTACCCCCTTCTAAAGATTGGAAAAAAAATAAAAAAGTTGAAGAAGCAAAACCGCATAAACCATCTGGTGGAAAGCTGGGTCATGAAGGTCATTTTCGTACCTTATTGGATGTTAGTGAAGTTGATCAAATTCAGCCTGTGCGGCTTCCTGAAAACTGCCAATGTGGCGGAGCTTTGTGGGTTGAGGATGAACTGATTCGTCATCAAGTGCATGAATTACCTATTATAAAATGTCATGTTACTGAGTATCAGCTTGAAAAAGGTTATTGTGCTTCTTGCGGTAAAAAGCATGTTGCAAAACGACCTGAAAATGTCGGCAAAGGAATAATGGGGCCAAAGCTTAGGGCTTTAACGCATCAAATGGTTGCAGAATATGGCCTGTCGCGTAGAGAGCTACAGCGATTTTTAGCGACACACCTGAATTTTTCAGTAAGTTCTGGGCTGATTTATAAAAATGAAGCACGTGTTGTAGAACAACTTAAACCTATTATGGAAAGTCTTTTAAAAACAGTTCAGAGCGCTGAAGTTAAACACATGGATGAAACAGGGCACCGGCATCAGGGTAAAAACCATTATGCTTGGATTATTGCGAATGAAAATACAGCGGTTATTCAAATTGAGCCCAGTCCGTGGGCGCAAGATTATGTATGAGTTACTAGCTGGTAAGCCTGGAATTGTTGTGTCAGATCGTTATGTCGCTTATGAAGGCTTAGAGGCAGGCAATCGCCAAATATGCTGGGCGCATTTATCGCGAGATTTTAATCGATTTTCGCTGAAGGCTGATCATTTAATATCGACGATAGGTCATCGCCTAAAAGAACAGCAGCATGATTTGTTTTTCCAGAAAAATGCCTTTGAAAAAGGGTTGATTACGAAAGGTGAGTGGTTTGCGCGCAAGTTTGGGCGCCTACGCGCGATGTCAAATTATGGGGCGTGATCTCTTACGATGAACGGCGTTGTTTTACCCTATTTCTTCGCAAGACTAACAATAGAAAAAGTAAGCACAATATCTCGATTAAAATCTGTCTGCTCTGTACGATACGGTGCAATTTTCACTAAGAGACTGAACCCTAAACTGGTTTCCACTTCCTTTTCAATACTCTCACTCGTTGCGCTAACTTTCGCAATATCATTAAGAAGCCCATCATAATGCAAATGATGAGAGATATGATAAAAGGGTCGGTTAATATCGGAGGAAATGAGATTAAAATACTTGCAAACAACCGGTGAGTATTTACGAATCAGCAAATTTCGATCAAGAAAAATAGAAGCTAACTCATTTGATTCTATTGCATTATCAAGATAGCTATTAGCCTCAACCAACTGGGAAATTTTCTCCTGATATTCACTATTGACGGTAAAGAGTTCTTCATTAACAGACTGTAATTCTTCATTCGTGCTTTGCAGCTCTTCATTCGTTGACATCAATTCTTCATTCGTGCTTTGTAGCTCTTCATTTGTAACTTCCAGCTTCTCTACGGCCAACTGCAAGTTTTCATGCTCTTTTTTTAACTCTTTTTCCAGCTCTTTAATTCTTTGTTTGGATTGATCAGCAAGATTAAACTCAGTGCCTTCCACTTCTGTAAGCACACGAGATGAAACTTCAAAAATAACTAAAAAATAAGGTGGAATATCAGGTTGATTCATTTCATTGACATACAAAACTCGCAAACCAATAACATTCTGACCTGTAACAACATTGGTATAGCAAACTTCACCTTTCTCATTCTTAACACGCAATAACGCTGTTGAAAGTGCAACACTTAAGTCGCTGACAATTAAATCTTTAAGATTTGTCGTTACCTTGCCTGGCGGCATTTTATTAATGTAACTCGTCACATCACCATAAACATGCAGCGCTTGAAATTGCTCATTCAAAACAATACAAGGCGGTACAAAACGTGAAATTAACATCTCCTCTAAAAAATTTCGGTGTGTAAACTGCGAATCTCTTTGTGGGCGCATTAATAGCTTAATGGAAGACATTTCTTTTTGAGGAATGGCGGTGATTGCTCTAGAAGGAGGGGACGGGCTAACAGGTATATGAGAACCAACAACCTTACGAAAAATTTTATGCCGTAAATCAATGATCTCAAAATTTACTTGTAGCTCGCCTAATGATTCAGAAGGACCAAGAAAAAGAATGCCTTTTGCTCTAAGCGCAAAGCTCATAGCAGTTAACGCTTTTTTCTGTATATTAGGTTGAAGGTAAATCAGCAGGTTTCGACATAACACTAAATGAATACTTGAAAAAGGCGGATCACTAAAAATATTGTGCTTCGCAAAAAAAACCATTTCTCTTAATGCTTGTTTAATAACGTAGCCATTATCTTCAAGCTTAAAATACTTCTTTATTCTTTCTTCGCCAATCTCTTGCTGAATACTTAAAGGATAGCGCCCTGCGCTCGCCTCCGTTAATGCATCTGTTTCAACATCTGTTGCAAAAATTTTTACCGTTCGCAATATAGCTAGCTTTGTTAAAATTTCATGGCAAATAATTGCGATTGAATAAGCCTCTTCACCTGTTGAACAACCAATAGACCAAATTCGCAACGGTTCCTGCGAGTGTTCGTCAGCCTTTATAGCGTCAAATAATAATTTTTCGATTAATTCAAAAGCAATAGGCTCACGAAAAAAACGGGTAACACCAATTAATAATTGTTTAGCAAGAATTTTCTTCTCGCTCCGATGCTCTTTTAGCAGCTCCAAATAATCTTTTAGGTTACTAATTTGATTAATTTGAAGTCTTCTTTCGATGCGACGACTAATCGTCGTGTATTTATACAAAGAGAAATCAATCTCTTTTTCTTGCTTTAATAAAGCGAGTATTTTTGAAATCAGTTCACTATGCGTTGCTTCTAATTCTGAACTAAGCGAAGCTTTCTGGCTGACAACTGGCGACGTATGAATATAGTCCGCCAGCTTCTTTGCTATGTCGATGCAGGGTAAAATAAAATCAACCAGGCCCGTACGAATTGCGAATTGAATCATGCTGTCGTACTTTGCTGTTTTCGGCTCCTGCACAAGGATCATTGCACCATATTCTTTCAAAACTTTAACGCCACTTGCGCCATCACTTCCGGCGCCTGACAATATAACGCCAATCGATCGCTGCTTTTGATCTTCAGCTAAAGAACGAAAAAAAATATCAAGCGGAAAATGAGCATGATGGTCATATTGTGGCTCAATGAGCAATAACTTTCCTTTGGCAATAATAATATTTTTCTTAGGTGGCAAAAGATAAACACAATTCGCTAAAGCCAATACACCATCTGTTACTTCGCTCACAGGCATCGAAGTACATTCAGCTAAGATCTCCGGCATCATACTTTTAAAGTCTGGCGATAAATGCTGAATAACAATAAAAACAGCACCCGTATCATTCGGTATATTTTTAAATAAATCCTGTAACGCCTCAAGGCCGCCAGCGGAGGCACCAATGCCAACAAAATGGGTGGGTAGATTATCTGCTTGTGTTAAAACTTTCATACTAAAAAACCTTATTTTCCTGACATTTTTTACTCTAAGCTCTAAGCTCTAAGCTCTAAGCTCTAAGCTCTAAGCTCTAAGCTTTTCCTAAGAATAACTGAGCGACAATTTGCTCGGCATCAAGCGGCACACTAAAATAATAACCCTGGCAAATTTCACACCCCAAAGCAAAAAGCTGATCTAACTTTTCTTTGGAATCCACCCCTTCAGCAACGAATAAAAGCCCTAAACCTTTCGCCATTTCGACAATAGCCTTAATAATTGCCGCATCGACAGGCTTAGCCAATTCGCTGACAAAAGAACGATCAATTTTAATATAATCGATGGTAAAAGAGCGCAAATAACCTAAAGATGAATAGCCAACACCAAAATCATCTAGCGCTATTTTTATACCGTGATTGCGCAGCTTTTCTAGTACTTCTCGACTATGCTCAGTGCTTTTCATTAAAGCCGTCTCAGTTATCTCTAATACAAGATAATGAGGCGCTAAACGCGCTTTATGCAAAACAGAAAAAACATAACCACAAAAACGTGGATCAATGAGCTGTTTTGCAGAAACATTAACAGAAATTGTTTGATTATTTTCAAGCGCGCCGTCGGCATTCAAATAACCTGCTTGCAACCAAGCACTAAACTGCTCACAAGCTGTTTGTAACACCCAAAAACCAACCTCATCAATTAAGCTTGACTCTTCCAATAAAAGAATGACGTGCTCAATGAGCATAGCCTCATCAAGGTCAAAGGGCTGCCAACGTAAAAGTGCTTCAAAACCGATAATTTTATTGCTTTTTATATTAAATAAAGGCTGATAACAAAGCTTAAACTCATTACGCTCAAGTGCCCTGTGTAATCTATTAGTTACTTTCATCCGCGAAGTGGCAGCTAAATCAAGTTGAGGGGTAAAAAACTGGAAATTATTTCGCCCCAAGTGTTTAGCATGATACAGAGCAAGATCAGCATGCTTAATCAATAAAACTGCACTGCACGCCGGTTCATTGCAAGCAATACCAATACTGGCCGTAACAAAAACTTCTTTGCCTGCAATGATAAAGGGCCTAGCAAGGCAATTAACAATCATTTGAGCAACTTTAATAATACAAGCATTATCCAATAGATCGCCAAGCATGACGGTGAACTCATCCCCCCCAAAACGGGAAGCAATATCCTCTGATCGAACTGCCGCTTTAATGCGTACGGCAGCAAACTTTAAAAGTTCATCACCGTTATCATGGCCTAACGTATCGTTAATCGCTTTAAAACCATCTAAATCAATAAAAAGCACCGCTATTTGGCCGGTACGGTACGTATTTTCTAGCGCAGCAGTCAGTTGCGTTTCAAAAAAAGAGCGGCTTACCAAGCCTGTCAACACATCATATTCACTGATTCTTCTTAGCTGATTTTCAGTGGTTCTTTGGCTAGTGATATCCATCATTGTGCCAAGAAACCCTTGAATATTTTCACACTGATCATACAAAGCACGCGCATTTACCTTAACCCAGGTTGATTGCCCAAAACTATTTTTTAAACAGAACTCTTTAATAAAAAAACGATTTTTTTCTAATGATTCTTTTAACTCATCAAGAAAAGATATCGCTTCTTTTTCATGAAAAGGCTTCGTCCAACCAAGCCCTAAAATCTCGTCAGAGGTTAACCTTGTGAGCCGATGCCATTCTTCATTTGCGTAAGTACAACACCAAAAGCGATCAACTTGAATGATGCCTACTGGCGCAAGATTGGTGAGTGTTTTGAAGCGTGCTAAATTTTCTTTATTTTTCCGGGCAAGTTCTAGCTTGCTAGAGATATCCTGCAATATTAACGTCGCGCCTAAATCACTCATAATAAACGCAAGATTCATTAAAATTCGTTTGCCATTTTGTAACTTACCCGTCACACCCTTCCATAGAATGGGCGTTCTAGAAGCGCTAGAAAATAAGTCTTTGTCAAACAGTGTTGATATATTTTCATTACGACGAATAAAAATAAAACCATTAATGGAAAGCCCTATGGCATCGGCATTTTTAATGCCAAAAACAAGCTTAGCCGCGTTATTAAAAGCCGTAATTAAATAATTTTTATCTAGAATAATAATCGGATCAAATGAGGCGATAAGAATATCTGAGATGCTATTTTTAGAGGTTAAATTTAGTAGCTCTTTTTCAAAAATAAGCGGTGAAAAAATCTTACTTTTAAATACTTTTTTGTCAAAGACAAAGGCTGACATTAATAGCTGTGCACGACGAGCATCGCCGCCCTTAAAAGGAATTAAGGGGTTCACTAAAGCCATCACACCTACAAACTTTGCACCATCATAGATTGGTAAAAGTAAGGCGCTTTGAACCTTATCTAGCTTTACAGGAAAAACGGCCAGTTGCGCTTGCGATAAAGGCTCAGAACAAACAACCGCTGCCTTGTTTGCAATAAATTGCGACCAAAAAATACTTGCCGTTAATTCTTTCCAGTTATTTTTAACATGGCTAATCCTCAAACTATAATTTGAGGCAGGTATCGCCTGTTCTGTTTTATCTAAAGAATTCTCTATAAAAGAATCGTCCGCAAACGAATCCAGCTCTAAAGAAAAACAAATCAGTAAATTTTCTTGTTTTGCCTCAGGCAATAACACAAAACAATAAGCTGGCTTAATTAATTCAGCTAATTTTAGAAGGACATATTCAGGCCTAGCATTTTTATTTTTTTCTTGGACCAATAGGCGAGCCTCGCTAATAGCGCCTCGCAAGGCATAGTCTGTACGTAACTCCGTTACAGCTGTCATAACATAACCTCCAAGATCATCGAAACGATTGTAACAGTAAGAATCACAACATTACTAGGATGATTTTAGTGGGCTTAGGGCTTAGGGCTTAGGGCTTAGGGCTTAGGGCTTAGGGCTTAGGGCTTAGGGCTTAGGGCTTAGGGCTTAGGGCAAAAACTGTCACTAATTTAACGTTCATACCAAGCTTTAGTTTGATTAACAATACGAACAACCAGCAGCATTACCGGCACTTCAATTAGCACGCCAACAACCGTTGCTAAAGCGGCGCCAGAATGAAAACCAAACAGACTAATCGCCGCCGCAACAGCAAGCTCAAAGAAATTAGAGGCGCCGATCAAAGCTGAAGGACAGGCAATATTATGTTTTTCGCCAACCAAACGATTAAGCCAGTAAGCCAAAGCTGAATTAAATAAGACCTGAATTAAAATGGGCACAGCAAGCAAAGCAATCACCAGCGGCTGCTTCAAAATGGCTTCGCCTTGAAAAGCAAACAACAGGATTAGTGTCGCAAGCAAAGCGGCAATCGACCAAGACCCCACTTTTGCCATAACAGCCTCAAAAGTGTTTTTCCCCTTGATTAATAGCACTTTACGCCAAACTTGCGCTAAAACGACCGGAATAATAATGTAAAGCACCACAGAGATAATAAGCGTATCCCAAGGTACCGTAATAGCAGACATCCCCAACAAAAAAGCGACCAGCGGCGCAAAAACGATAACCATAATGCAGTCGTTAAGCGCCACTTGCGATAACGTAAATAAGGGGTCGCCCTTTGTGAGACGACTCCACACAAAAACCATTGCCGTACAAGGTGCAGCAGCAAGCAAAATTAACCCTGCAATATAACTATCAATCTGATCAGCAGGCAGCATTGATGAAAAAAGATTACGAATAAAAAGCCAACCCAGAAAAGCCATTGAAAATGGCTTAACAAGCCAATTTACAAATAACGTTACGCCAATTCCTCTAACATGCTGGCGCACCTCATTTAGCGCACTGAAATCGACTTTCATGAGCATGGGAATAATCATTATCCATATCAGAAGTCCAACAGGAAGATTCACTTGTGCAACCGTCATGCGACCAATCAACCCAAAAAAATCGGGCATAACTTGACCCAGCCCAATACCCATTAAAATACAAAGAAATACCCATACTGTTAAATAACGCTCAAAAATACTCATAGAAAAGCTAGCCTCTTTTTTCATACCAAACTACCAATGTGATCCATATGATTTTTCAAACGAATAGGCTCTTGCTTGAGCGCCTCTAAAGGCAGAGCCAAAAAAGCTTTGATGCGCATTTTTAAAATGGAATATACCGCGTTAAAAACGGCATCAATTTCTTCATCTGTGCCAACTGCCAAGGCAGGATCTTCCACGCCCCAGTGGGCACGTAACACCGCCCCAAGATAAGCAGGACAAGTTTCACCTGCCGCATTAGCACAGACGGTAATAACGATATCAGGCGTAATAGGCAGCTTATCCCATGACTTGCTGTGATAATGCCCAGTTAAGATACCCTCGCGCGCCAACAAAGCCCGTGAACGCGGATGAACCGTGCCGCTGGGTTGACTACCCGCACTCACCGCTTTCCAGCCAATAGGCGCAAGAGAATTAAAAATAGCTTCAGCAAGAATTGAGCGACAAGAGTTGCCCGTGCATAAAAATAAAACGTTCATTGTTTAAGCGCTCACAGGTTAAGATTTGCTCGTTTGGATTAACAAGGTAATAATACTCAACTTTCAAGGGCTTATTCTACCTTCAAGCGGCTTTTACGCTGAATTAAGAGATAATATTTGTGGTTTCTTACGGAATCCCTTTGATTTCAGACAGCAATTTGATGGAAAATAGGCACCGCAGTTGCTGCATTGCTCAAGACAAGATAAAAGAGTTAAAAGAGGTTTTCACATGTCAAATTTCAATACCGAGCGCGTTTTGAGCGTACACCACTGGAACGATACGTTATTCAGCTTCAAAACAACACGCAACCCCACTCTGCGCTTCCATAACGGTCATTTCGTCATGATTGGTCTTGAAGTTAATGGCAAACCACTCATGCGCGCATACAGCATTGCCAGCCCAAACTATGAAGATTATCTTGAGTTTTTAAGCATAAAAGTACAACAAGGCCCTCTCACTTCAAAATTACAGCATCTAAAAGAAGGCGATGAAATTCTCGTCAGCCGTAAACCAGTTGGCACGCTCGTGTTAGATGATTTAAAACCAGGTCGAAATTTATATCTGCTGGGAACAGGGACAGGACTTGCGCCTTTTATGAGTATTATTCAAGATCTGGATGTGTATGACCGCTTTGAAAAAGTTATTTTGGTACATGGCGTGCGCGTTGTAAGTGAGTTTGCGTATGCAGATTTCATTACAGAAACACTGCCGCAACATGAGTTTTTAGCCGAGGCAGTACGCGAAAAGCTGGTTTATTATCCCACCGCAACACGTGAGCCCTTCAAATATCAAGGACGCCTAACTGATCTACTTTCAAGCGGCAAACTTACGCAAGATATTGGCTTGCCACCGCTGAACCCACTGACTGATCGCGCCATGCTTTGTGGTAGCCCCGCCATGTTAAAAGATACTTGTGACATCCTCGATGCAAAGGGATTTGTTATTTCGCCTTCTCAAGGTGTGCCTGGGGATTACGTCATTGAACGTGCTTTTATTGAAAAATAAGGTGGGAAATCACATACCTTAAATTGCCAATTTTAGTTTTCAATTCTCCGTTCATCCTGGGCTTATCCTTCGACAAGCTCAGGGTGAGCTTCCGCCGAGCCTGTATAATATCATTTATTTTTTTTCAGCTTGACAAGGTAATAGCAGAATCTAGCTTAAAAATATGAGTGGAACGTCATCCTCGCGAAGGCGCATAAGCGCTAACATAAAATAAATTCGATGCAAATGAGCCGGCATCCGTCATTCCCGCGAAGGCGGGAATCCAGAAAATCTCTTGTACTTATGTCAATCATTCGAGACAAAGCCCAAAGAAGATATTAAAAAGCCTTCATGTTTGACGCTTAAAAAACTGGATCCCCGCCTTCGCGAGGATGACGAATTCTATGCACCAATGATGTTACACAGACTCGGCTGAAGCTCACAGCTCAGGACGAACGGCGTGGCTTTTGCTCAGGACGAACCGAGGCGCGCTGTTCAGGACGAACGGAAAAGCTCAGGTTATTTAAAATAAACTCTCTACCTTTAACAACACCAACACCCCCATGATGATAAAAATACCCGCCGCAATTGAATGGACAAGCTTCATGGGAATTTTAGAAGAAAATTTATCACCAATAAAAACAGCAGGGACATCGGCAATTAACATGCCCAAAGTCGTACCTATTACAACCAACAAAGGGTTTGCATAGTGCGCCGCCATGGCGACCGTTGCCACTTGGGTTTTATCGCCCATTTCAGCTAGAAAAAAAGTAACTAAAGTCGCGCCAAATATTCCTAAATGACTCGCAATCTGTGTTTCTTCTTCCTCAATTTTATCGGGAATCATCGTCCAGATAGCCATAACAATAAATGAAACACCCAAAACCCATCTCAATATTTCGGGGCTTAATGCGGTTGTTATCCACGAACCTAAAGCGCCAGCCAAACCATGATTCACAATCGTTGCGCACAAAATGCCTGCAATAATAGGAAGCGGCTTTTTAAAGCGCGCAGCGAGAATAAAGGCAAGCAATTGTGTTTTATCGCCTATTTCTGCCAGTGCAACGACACCAGTTGATACTAAAAGAGACTCCATAAAATATCCTAAGTAAATAAAAAACAGCCTTAAAAAATAAAATTTTCCTTGCTTTAAGCCATAAAATCTGTGAAGTATAACGTATCACATCTCACTGCTTTTTCTTTGATGCTGATAAGTCCTAAGAATTAATCATTCATTTATTTATTTTCAGGAGTTTGCCATGGATAGCACTAAACGCAACAAAGTTGACACAATTGATATTGGTTTATCAGAAAATGACCGCGCAAAAATCGCCCAAGGGTTATCGCGTGTTTTAGCCGATAGTTATACCTTATATTTAATGACGCATAATTTTCATTGGAACGTTAAAGGGCCGATGTTTAATTCGCTGCATTTAATGTTCATGGGACAATATACCGAACAATGGAATGCACTGGATATCATTGCAGAACGTATTCGCGCACTAGGTTATGCCGCACCCGGTACCTATAAACAGTTTATTGAACTTGCCTCCATAGAAGAAATTGAAGGCGTACCCAAAGCCATGGAAATGGTTCGTTACTTAGTTACGGCGCATGAAGCCACGGCACGTACGGCACGTCATCTGTTTCCTATTGTGAATCAGGCAAATGATCAACCGACGGCTGATATACTTACACAACGTTTAGAAGTGCATGAAAAAACCGCTTGGATGCTACGCAGTTTATTGGAAGAATAAGCGAATTGACGGAAACAAATAAAACTCTTCGACAAGCTCAGGGCGAATGAAAAATGAAAACCCATCTTATGAAAAACTTTATGCAAATCACGTTTTTGATCATGAGTTTAATTATGGGAGCGCCCTGTGCTATGGCAATTGAAGAAGCTGCGTTCAAAGTAATAGAAAAAAATAAGCCTTTTGAAATAAGAGATTATGCGCCTTATATTGTTGCTGAAGTGATTGTAGACGGCAGCATGACTTCGGCTGGGAATAGGGCTTTTAGAGTGCTTTTTGAGTATATTTCTGGCGAGAATGAATCGCGCAATAAAATAACGATGACAGCGCCCGTCTCTCAAGAAGTCGTAGGCGAAAAAATTAAAATGACAGCGCCTGTTGGGCAACAAGCGATGCAGGGAAAGTGGGCCGTTAGTTTTATGATGCCTGCCACTTATACGATGGAAACACTACCGAAACCTACGAATCTTGCAATTACTTTGCGCCCCCTCCCTACACAACGCATGGCGGTTATACGTTACTCAGGTTTTTGGAGTGAGAAAAACTATCACCAACATAAAGCTGAGCTTGTTTCGTGGATTATATCAAAAGAATTTGTGATTACAGGGGAGCCGGTATGGGCGCGCTACAACCCCCCGTTCACCCCTTGGTTTTTGCGAAGAAATGAAATCCTTATTCCTATTAAGATAGGACTTACGCAGAATTGTTCCAGCAAGGCGTCCTGACGAAGACAGTACACGCTGTACGGCGAGGCAGGACAACAAAGCTGGGCAATTTTGCGTAAGTCCTATAAGAATTAAATCTCAAAATTAATATTATTTAACCACCTGGCCAGGGTATTGCGCTTCTACCACCTTCATAGAGCCGCGCAGTTTTTTAAGCGTTTTTTCTAAAACTTCACGGGTGGGTGTATGGGCTTCTTTATGTAACCTATCGGCCGCAAAACTAAGCTGTTTTAAGCCACCTTCAAGACGTGTTTGTGCCGCAACTTCTGTAACCTGGGCATTATCTTGAAGATAGTGAACAACTAATTCTATTTCATGATTCAACGTATCTATAGTTTTAAAATTACCCTCCACCACCAGCGCCTCTGCTTGAGTAACGGTATCATTTAACTGCTTCCATGCCGCTTCAACAGAAGCATAATGACCATGCTCATGCTCCTGCTCCTGCTCATGCTCATGCTCATGTGTTGCTGTAACACTCTTTGATTCTTCCTCATGATGATGATCAGATGAAGCAAGCGCACCTAAAGAAATGCAGCTCATAAAAGCAAAAACACCTATCGAAAATAATTCTTTCTTTTTCATAAAACCACCTTGTTATAAGCTAGGATTTACGCAAAATTGTTCCAACAAGGCGTCACGATGAAGACAGTACAAATCGTACGGCAAAGCGTGACAACGAAGCTGGGTCGTTTTGCGCGTAATTAACACACGACAGATTCTGGAACTAATTTTAATAATGCCCTCTTACTAAACCTCCAAAAAATAAGCGGGGTAACAATTAAATTAAGCAGCGTACTTGAGAATAAGCCGGAAAAAATAACCACCGAGACAGGATAAAGAATTTCTTTACCCGGTTCATGGCCTGCCATAATCAGCGGTGTTAAGGCCAAAGCCGCCGTCAATGCCGTCATTAAAACAGGCACTAAACGCTCTTGCGTGCCACGAAACAACATCGATAAATCAAACTTTTCACCTTCATGCTTCATTAGGTGAATATAATGAGAAAGCATCATAATCGCGTTTCTTGTCGCAATACCTGTGAGGGTAATAAAACCAATTAACGTGGCAACGGACAAGCTCCCACCTGTGACGTACACCCCCACGACCGCACCAATAAAAGCCAGAGGAATGGATATCATCACTTGAATCGCTAAGTTAACACTACGAAAATGAGTACACAGCAAAACAAACATGCCTATAAAAGAAACCAAGCTGAGCAAAGCAATCATTCTCGTTGCTGATTTTTCTGCTTCAAACTGTCCTCCAAATGTCACAAAATAACCTGTCGGTAACGTCACTTTGTCTTGAATAATGCGCTGAACCTCTAATGCTGTACTCACAAGATCCCGCCCCGCCACATTGGCTTGAATCACAAGACGGCGGCTCACATTTTCACGGTTAATCACGTTAGGGCCACTGGCAGGTGCAACTTCTGCCAACAAACCTAACGGCACACGATTGCCACGCAAAGTCTCAATGGGAATCGCACGCATGGCTTCGGCACTTTCACGACTTGCATCATCAAAACGCATGACAACATCATACGTTTTGCGCCCTTCCATGACTTGTGTCACCGCTTTCCCTTGAAAGGCAAGTTCGGCATATTCAGCCACTTCGCCCACCATCACCGCATGCCTTTTAGCTTGTTCGCGATCAATGCGTACATGCAGCTGGGGAATATCAATTTGCGTTTCAGATTGCAAATCAACAATGCCTGGCACAGCTTTAATCGCTGACTCAATTTCTGCTGCTTTTGCGCGCAAAATAGATAAATCTTCACCAAATAATTTAATTGCAATCTGTGCTCTCACACCAGAAATCATATGATCAATTCGGTGTGATATAGGCTGACCAATATTAATAACAACACCCGGAATGCTAGAGAGTTTCTCGCGAATATCCTTCATAAGCTCAGAGCGCTTTCGCCCCTTATCATGTAATTCCAGCTCAATTTCAGAGGAATTAACACCCATAGCATGCTCATCAAGTTCAGCACGCCCCGTGCGGCGGCTTGTTTTATTAATCTCAGGCACTTTTAATAACAAGGTTTCGGCAATAACACCAATACGGTTAGACTCCAATAACGAAGTACCTGGCGCAGAAACAACGCTAATGGTAAGACTTCCCTCGTTAAATTCCGGCAAAAACTCACGACCAAAAGAGCTTACAAATACAATTGATGAGATAAAAAAAGCGACAACAACCAACAACACAAAACGTGAATAAGGCAGTAAAAAACGCAAAATCGCCGTTTGCCCTTTCTTTAATACACGAATGAGCACACTTTCTTTCTCTTCTTGTTTATGACTATCTTTTTCATGCATAAGACCAGGCAAAAGATACGAACATAAAACGGGTGTCAAAGTTAAAGAGACCAATAAAGAGGCCAAAATAGAGACAATATAAGCGACGCCAAGCGGCAGAAAAATTTTACCTTCAATACCCTGCAACGCAAAAAGAGGAATAAAAACCAACACAACAATCATCGTGGCAAAAACAATAGAACTGCGCACTTCAGATGAGGCCTCATAAACCACCGTTAATACAGAACGCGCCCTATTAGGCTGTTTATAAGAAAGTAGGCTGTTTTCACGCAAACGACGAAAGACATTTTCAACATCAACAATAGCGTCATCGACAAGTTCGCCAATCGCAATGGCTAAGCCTCCTAACGTCATCGTGTTAATGGTTAAGCCAAAAAAACTAAAAATAATAGCGGTTACCAGTAATGAGACAGGGATAATGGTGAGCGTAATAAGGGTGGTACGAACATTAAGCAAAAATAAAAACAAAATGATTGCAACAATCCAAATACCATCCCGTAATGCTTCCTGAATATTTTTAATTGCATTTTCAATAAACACACTTTGACGAAATAAATCATTGTGAATCGTAATGCCTTTGGGGAGCGTTTTATGAATCGAGGCGAGCTCTTCATTCACCCGTTTTGTCAGCGCTAGCGTATCGGCACCGGGTTGTTTCTGAATAGATAAAATAACAGCAGGGTTACCTGAAATAGAAGCATCACCAAACTTCGTCAGCGGCCCACCCAATTTCACTTCTGCAACATCGCGTAATGTTAAAGCGGGTGCCTCATGATCAATCACTTTGGGGATAACAGAATCGGCTAATTCTTCTAAAGTATTAACACGCCCTAAATGACGAATAAGGGATTCCTGATGGCTCTCCACATTAAAGCCACCCGTTGAATTGGCACTACTTTTTTCAAGCGCGCGCTCAATATCATTCAAGGTTAAGTCGTAACGATTCAATTTATTAGCATTGACTAAAACTTGGAACTGTTTCTGCTCACCACCAATCACCGCTACTTGCGCCACACCCGGCAGCGCTAATAAGCGTGGGCGCAATGTCCAATCAGCAATTGACCGTAAATCTAATGCGTTAGTTTGTGTATTTTCACTTTCCAGCCCCACCAACATAATCTCGCCCATAATCGATGAGATGGGGCCAATACCAGAACTAATATCTTTTGGGAACTGCGCGGTTACTTGCTGTAATCGCTCTGAGACAACCTGACGTGCATTGTAAATCTCCCTATCCCAATCAAACTCAACCCATACGATTGAAAGACCAATACTTGAAGCGGAGCGCACGCGCTGAACACCTGTTGCGCCATTCATGGCAGTTTCAATCGGCAGCGTTATTAATGTCTCAACTTCTTCAGGTGCAAGACCATGCGCTTCGGTCAAAATAGTCACCATCGGACGACTAAGATCAGGGAAAACATCAACAGGCAATCTTGTGACGGATATAAACCCGTAAGCAATCATGATAAAGGAAATTAAAATAACAATGAGGCGCTGACGCAATGAAAAAGCAATGATCCAGTTAAACATATTTCCCCGCTATTAGCGCTAAGCGCGTCACCTAATGTTGATGCCCATGATCATTGTGTGCAGGCGCTGGCGCAGCTTCAGATCTTATATATTGCAATTGATAGTGCCCTTGCGTCACTACAAGTTCATCTGGGAATAAGCCACTGATAATTTCACGTTTTGCACCCCGACGAATACCTAACTCAACAGAACGTCGCTCAAACGTCATACCTTCTGCCACATAAATAAAATGATTTCCCAAGGTGCCAAGTACCGCTCGTTCTGGCACCGTCAGCAGCATGAGCTCATCACCCACTTCAATGGTTAAGTCGCCTTGCATATTGGGCATTAATTTCTCATCTGTATTTTCAACTAAGGCATAAATAGAAAAAGTGCGCGTCTGTTCATCAATCGCAGGGCTCAACCGCTGAATAACCCCCTTAAAAAATTGATTAGGGTAGCTTGTAACGCCCAGCAGCACATGCTGACCTACTTGAATTTTGCCTAAATCAGGTGACTCATACATTAAGCCTTTGGCTAATATCTTTTTAAAATCGGCAACTTTAATCAGTACATCACCTGCACTGACTGCTTGGCCTACTGTGCTATTTTGCTGAATAATTGCACCCTCAATGAGAGCAGTGAGGGTAATCGGCTGCGAACCCACCGTGATGGGCTCTATGGTTACCAAAGGCTGCCCCTTCTTCACCTGCTCACCCAATCTCACATAAACCTGACTAATTCGGCCTTGAAATCTTGGCGTAATAATCAACTGGCTTTCTGGCAACAGCTTTACTTCAGCCAACACCGTTATACTTTGTTGAATGGGCGCAAACTGTGCCACAACGGTTTCAATTTTTAAGTTGTTAATGACCTCTTGGGGTAAAACGAGTGTTTTTAAAATTTGACTGCCTGCAAAAGTACTTTCACCATGATCATGATCCCCCCCTGCTAAAGTGCGATCTGAGACAACGAAAAAAAGCGCGATCAATATAAAAAAAATATTCTTCATGGTGTTACTTCCTCAAGGCGACCACCCAGCTGAAGCTCAAGCTGGGCTTTAGCATTCATTGCTTGAAGCATCGCTTCTAATGCTTCCTCTTCTGAGTCAATTAGTTTTTCTCTTACTTGCCACACCTCAATTGCACTGGCCTGCCCCTGCTGGAACATCTGTTGCGTTAACTCATAAGCCTTACGATAACCCGGCAAAATCTGCCGAGAATAATCTAAAACACGCGCACTTAATCGTTCTGTATTTTCTCTTAAAGCGCTGATTACTTCTCTTTGTGGCTGCCCATCAAGCAATTCAGATTCAGACTTTGCACGCACTAAGGCAGCCTGCGCCCGCTTGCGCTCTGCCTGATTGTCATTCCACAGCGGCACTTCAAAACCAATACCTATGCCGTACAAATCATCGGAATTATCTGGTGAGTGAGAATAAAGAAGCTTAGGCGTCAACGTAGGATATTTTCCATCAGCATCTGCCACTTTTAGCCGCGCTGCGGCAGATTGAACACGCTGCTTTAGCACGTTTTTAAAAGTAGCCCGACGCTGGGCAAACGCGAATAAAACGTCTTCGCTTGGCAATGAAGCCAAGGCGGGTGCCTCAAGATTAAAATGCTTATTGTCATACCCAATCATTTGAGCAAGCGTGATTTTTTTTTGGCGAAGCGCAACCTCGGCAGCTGTTGAATCTGCATGCAGTTTTGCTGCATCAGAGGAGAATAGATAAGTTGCGGCCAAACTCATTTGCCCTTGACTTGCTGAAGCTTTGACTTTTTTTTCCATCAGTTTTGCTTCATTTGCCGTGCTCTCATACAGATGCGCATGCTCTTGCAAAGACCAAACCTCGACATAAATTAATGAGGTTTGATTTGCTAACTGAAAAATTTCATATTGTTTCTCTATATCCGCTGTTTTAGCCATAATTTGGGCATAAAAAGAGCGCGCACGAGATAGCTGCGAACGTTTAATAGGCTGAGTTAACTCAATCTCGTAACCGGTACCACCCCCCACTGATTGCTTTAAATAATCGATCTCTAAACGAGGATTATCAGACGCTTGCATTTCAATACCTTCTGCAAGCTGATTATCGTAGTCTTGATCAATACGATACAGTTCGATATTTTTCTGCAAACTACTTTCAATTGCTTGATTTAACGATAAAGCTTGAGAAAAAACAGGTACCGACAAGAAAAAGAAGGCTGTAGGCCATATAAGATGATGTCGCACGATACTCCCCAAGCGTTTTTATATAAATTTTTATGCAAAGGGTTATACGACCAAACAAGAACAATCCCTCAACGATAGGACTTACGCAAAACCGCCCAGCTTTGTTGTCGCGCTTCGTCGTACGATTTGTACTGTCTTCATCGCGACGCCTTGCTGGAACAATTTTGCGTAAGTCCTAACGAGTAAAAGCAAGCTTTTTTTCAAGCAACTTACGAGCGCGATAAACACGCATTTCAACTGTTTTAGCTGTTACCCCCAGTAACTGGGCACACGCTTCTTGGCTTAAACCTTCTAAAGAAAATAAAATAAGCGCCGTTTTTAAATCATGAGGTAACTTTTCTATAGCCTGATTGATTGCTTTCAAAGCTTGGCTTGAAACAGCCGCACTTTCAGGATCCTGAACAACATCGATGACATCTTGCACACGCGCTTCATCAGATGATAATAAAAAAAACCGCCTGACTTTCCTCGCTCGCCCATAGTCACGACAAAGATTAAGCGCGATCTGAAATAACCAAGTCGAAAAACGATACTCAGGCTTATAACTTGCCGCTTTAAAATAAAGCTTTGTAAACGTTTCTTGTAATAGTTCATAAGCATCCTGCTCATGAACAACATAGCGACGAATAAACCGAAATAAGCCCTGCTTGTAACGCGCCATAAGTTCGTTCAAGGCGTGGTTATCACCGCAAGCTAACATCTGCATTAGCTGCTGATCAGTGTGGTTTATGTTTATCTGCACCCCTAACAGGCGCGCAGGCTTAACCGCCATGCATAAGCGCATCAATCGCCAGTTTATTTAATGCTGCTTGCTGCTCAGGCGTGAGCAGCTGACCCATATCAAATAAATGCTGAAGTGTTAGTTGTTGCAATTCACCTTGAGCGGCATGAATTTTCTCTACCGCTTGTTTTACACCTACAGAATAAGACTGATCTTGTGCAATCGCAGCGGCTAACGCTTGATTGGCAATTTGAATTCTTGCTTCAAGCGCTTGTTTTTTCTCAATAAAATTTCGCTCTATTGCTTCCAGCTTATGATCTTGTTCATTATTAAGATTCAGCTGCTGGTGCAGCCATTGATGGGTATCATCCGTATGCGTATGCGCTCCCATAAAGGACTTGGCAACAAACCAACAAGCGATAAAGGTAATAAAAACCGCCACTAAAATTAAGCCAATATCACGCGATGTTTTACTCATGGCGTATTCATCACCTTGCCACGCTCAAACAAAGTAACAAACGTGCTATTTGCTGGCTTAAATACTTTAAAGTTTAATGCTTGCTCGGCAGAAACCCCTGATGAAAGCTGAGTAAAAGAATCAACAGAAGTAACCGCCAACATTACGCCTAAAAAACCAGCGCAAGCGACAGGCACAAAGCCCTGCCGGAAAAAGAATAAACGCGTAAACCGCCCATCAAAAGTATCCAAAGATGACGCACGCCTATTTGCCTCAATACGCGCCCATACGCAAGACTCAAGCTGATCAATCTGATGAGGCTCTACAGCAATCGATAACTTAACCGCAGATAAAAACCTATCTATTTTGTCACTCATTGCCACCCCCTTTTTATCGCTTTTAGTTTTTAATAAGCCTCAAGGAATCGGCTTTATCACCATCGTAATACGCAAGAAACGCACTGAACCCTTAAGAAAAATAAGCGCTTTTGTATAGACATAGAACAGAATCACAGCGTTACATCGATGCCATTAACCAATAACACTATCGGGCAGTCTAACTTCCATTGCGATAGGAAGATGATCAGATAAGAAGAAAGGCAAAACTTTAATATCTTCAATCATAATATCGCTTGAAACCAAAATATGATCGATGCTTCTTTCAGGTCGCCAGCTAGGAAAAGTATTAAAGTGACCTGATACTTGTTTTAAACCCAGCTTACTAAGAGAGGTCTCTTTTAGATCCGTCACATGGCAATTTAAATCGCCCATAATAATTAAAGAATGGTCGTTTTTAACTAAAGAATAAATATACTCCAACTGCACTTTTTGCACTCTTGCCGTGAGAGCAAGATGTAAGGCAACGACAACCAAGGGATTTTTTTTATTACCAAATCTACTGACAATTGCGCCGCGCCCTTTAAGGCCAGGCAACGCATGGCTTTCAACTTCAAAAGGGGCATGCTTAGCGAGCATGCCATTACAGAATTGACCGAACCGACCAAAGTTACGATTTACCTGCTGGAATTGAAAAGGATAGTGCCCCACTTCAGCCAAGTAATGTAGCTGATTAATAAAACCACTGCGCAAGCTACCACCATCAACTTCTTGCAGTGCAACCAAATCAAACCCATGCATTGCATGTGCAATTTTATTTAAATGGCCGTGACGCGCCCCTGGCAGAAGTTGACGCCAACCGTTCACAAAATAATCTGAATAGCCCGTGGTGCCTTTGCCTGCATGAATATTAAAACTTAAAAGACGCAGATGCGGGGATAAATATCCGCTTGTTGGCAGCTGTTTTTTTTGCACAAGATGGCCGTGTTCGTTAAATAAAATATTACTCGAATCAGCAATTTTTTTTATTTGATGCCATGCTTTTTTAGAATCAAACAAATTCAGCGGTTGACGCAACATGTAACCTGCCTGATCACGCAGATATGATGACGTGATGAATAAAGTGAGAATGCCTGTTAGTTAGAGCCTAGGCTCTATTAATTTATTATAGGCAAGACAATATTTTGCCGCAGACGAAAAACCCCCAAATATTTAAAATAAATATTTGGGGGTACCGTATTTAAAACACTTGTATCAACTAGTGCAAACCAGAAATATAATTTGCAACAGCTTCTAATTCTGTATCTGAAAGCTTAGCTGCAACTTTTCGCATCATCATAGAATCGCCATCATTTTCACGTTTCACACCCTCTTTATCTCCACGCCCTGCCGCACGAAACGCCTTCAACTGAGCAACCGTATAATCTTGATGCTGGCCACCCAGAGCAGGAAAACCAGCGCTAGCAATACCTAAACCATTCGGACCATGACATGCCATACACGCAGGGACGCCTTTCGCCGCAATTCCAGAACGATAAATCTTTTGGCCCAACGCTAACTGCTCTTTTTTAACGCCACCCAACGTTGTTTTCTGCTTTGCAAAATAGGCAGCAATATCAGCCATATCCTGCTCAGATAAATTTGTTGCAATACCCGCCATTGCTTCTACTTTTCGTACGCCGCTTTTAATCTCAGTTAATTGCTTAACTAAGTAACGCTCACCTTGTCCTGCCAACTTAGGAAAGCTAGATACCGCACTGTTGCCATCCTGCCCATGACAAGCAACACACGCAGCCGCCTTTTGTTGGCCTGCACCTGCATCCCCCACCGTTTGAGCAGAAGCAATAGCACTCACGGACAATGAAAAAAACACAATAGACGCATATAAAGACGACTTATAAAACAATGGGCCTGTTAACTTTTCAATCATATTACTCACTTCAAATCACTATGTATTACGGTTAAAAAAGACGATTAAAAAATACGGTTAAAAAACACGGTTAAAAACTTGCCTGCTGCGGCGAATTATATACAAGCTAAATAAGTTAAAGCTACAAAAAAGCACGCCCATTCGGCTGCGCTTAATATAGAACACATTTTTTATTTGTAGAAGATTAAGGCACACCAGAAGAAACTTGAGGATTTAGCCCATCCAATATTTTTTTTGCGCGCGCATTGGAAGGATTTAGAACCAACGCTTTACCAAGATAAGCCTTGGCAGCCAGCACTTTGCCTGTTTGAAAAGAAACATTACCCATTTCAGTTAATCGATCTGAAATTTTATCCCGATATACCGATATAAGCGGATGATCAGGCGCCATTTTTTTTACGGCCGCCAAACTAATCAAAGCATTATTATTTTTTGGCGCAAGCAGCGCATTGCTATTTATCTGCCCATCTATGACGCGAAACAACGCTTCTGCTTGCGGATAGTTAACCTCATTTTTTTTAGGCTCTGGCACGGCAAATAATAATCGTTTTTTACTCAATGAATCAGTTGCTTTAACTGCAACCTCATTGCTTTCAATAATAAAAGGCTCGCGCGCAACAATAATTTGCGTTCCTGTTTTTTGGGCAGAAAGAATATCTTCTTTTGCAATAGCAGGCTTAATAGGCTGCACAATCTTTTTGACAGGCGCTTTAACTATTTTTTTTGCTAAAGAACCCTCTTGTTGTGAGTTTTGACAACTACTCAATGAAAAAAGCGCTGTGAACAATAAAAAAAAATACCGATACTTCATGAGCAAGATTGCACCCACCACAATTTAATTTAACAATGAAATGAGCGGGGCACGCAAAAGCAAAAAATGGCTTTTAATGATTTTTAAACAGCAAAAATCGCCCCCCATTCACCAGTATAAACTGTGTTCCCATCACTGCAACTAAAGTAGGCGCTGCAGGGGTATCAAGCATGAGAGATAAGATGATCCCCACCGTTACACTAACAGCACCTAACGCCGCACCTAGTATCGCCATGCCTTCAGGTGTCTTTGCTAATGCTCTTGCGGTCGCAGAAGGAATAATAAGCAGCGCACTAATTAATAATACGCCCAAAAACTGAATCGAAATGGCAACCACAACGGCAACAAAAAGATTAAAAATCATCTCTGTTTTCTTAGTCGCCAATTTTTCAGCACGGGCAAGTTCTGGGTGCACTGAAGCAAGCGCCCACGACTCCCAGAAAAAAAATAACACAACAGAGCCTAATGCCGCCACACAAAAAACCGAAATAAGATCAACACTTGTAATCGTTAAAATATCGCCAAATAAGTAACTTTCAATATTCTGAGCTGGGTTAAATAAAGAGACAATAACAAAACCAAAAGCGAGAAAAGTGTGGGAAATAACGCCCAAAAGAGCATCATTTGTTTGCTTTAGTTTTTCAAAAATAGGCAAAAAAAACATAATTAAAATACACGTCACAAGCACGCACACAACACTATTTATTTGATAAACAGCACCCACAGCCAAACCAAGCAAGCTACTGTGTCCTAACGCATCGCCCAAAAAAGTCATTCTTCGCCATAGAACAATTGAGCCTAAAGGCCCCATCATGCACGACAATAAAATGCCAGCAACCAGTGCAGGCCAAAGATAGAAAAAATCAGTGATCGTGTTTTGCATCGTCCGTATGGCCGTCCAAGTGGTGGTGGTGATCATGCGCATGCTGATAAATTGCAATTTCGCCTAACTTTTCATTAGGAAAGAGCTGTTTAAAGGCAGGATCTTGATGAATTGCGTGCGGATGACCAGAGCAGCATATATGCCGATTAAGACAAATAACGGTATCGGTCGAGGCCATTACAAAATGAAGATCATGAGAAACAAGAATAATTGCGCACTGGGTGCGATCTCGAATATGTTTAATCAATCGATAAATTTCTTCTTGCCCCAATATATCAACGCCTGCCAGCGGCTCATCTAAAACTAAAACATCAGGATTTTGTAAAATGGCTCTTGCGAGTAAGACACGCTGTAACTCACCACCGGAAAGATGAGGTAATGAATGGCTAAATAAATAATCAGCGGTTACTTCGTTTAAAGCTTGTTTTATTTGACTGTCACTTACTTTCCGCGCACCCAAACGCAAAAAGCGTGAAACCGTCATAGGCATATGCAGGTTAGGCACCCACTTTTGCGGCACATAACCTAAGCGCAAGGCATCTGCGTGATAAACGCAACCTAATGTTGGCGATATTAAACCCAGCAATACTTTTACAAGGCTTGTTTTGCCACCACCATTCGGACCAATAATGGTACAAATCTGTTTAGGAAAAATTTGAAGCTGAATATTCTCCAAAATGAGCTGAGCATTAAGCCTAAGCGAAACATTATGCAGCTCAATAATTGGTCTGGCTTCCTGCAAAACATCTTGCATACGATTGTTTCTCGTCAAAAAATACGGTTATATTCTTGCTCAACATGATACTTTATCAACAATAAAGTTTTAAATTTTCCTTACTTTTTGTTGTGACACATAATGATACCTCAGACTTTCCGCTCCTTTTTAGTTTTATTTTTTTTATACGGCTGCTTCATTAATAAAAGCAATGCCTTAGATGATTCATTAACTAAAACGCTCAGTACGAATAGCCCCCATAAAACTGAGACTCCTTTTAAAGTCGTCAGCATGATTGAGCCTTACTCTCTTATTGTAAAAGCTATTTTTGAGGCAATACCGCCAAATAGCAAACCCACCTATAAAGTAACAGCTTTGGTTACAGGCTATACCTCTGAACATCACTTCTCACTCAAGCCGTCTCACCTGCTTGAACTAAAACAAGCAGATGTTGTGATTGTTTCACAACTTAAAAATGAGCACGCCATAAAAAAACAACTGAAAAATCAAAAACAAACGATCGTAATTGATGTCTCCCAATTAACAGGCATCATCGCTTATCCTGCCCGAACGAACCATTATCAGGCAAAGCCCACTCATTCAACACCTATAAGAGACACGCATTATTGGTTAGAGCCTGAAAATGCACGCATTATTGGTCAAAGCATTTTTGCTCTGCTAGAAAATAAATTCCCTGAAAAGAAAGAGATTTTTTTAACGGCAAAAATAGAATTTGAAAATAAAATGACAATAAAAAAAACTCAATGGCAACAAAGTTTAAAACCGATTCAATCAAAACATTTTTTTGTTTTTCATGATGCTTTTCAATATCTAGAAAAATTTGGTTCTCTTAATATCGATGGCTGGTTGACCGAATCTAATCAGCATATGGTAAGCAGTAAAAAGTGGCTTGTCGCAAAACAGGCAATGCAGTCTGCTACATTTGACTGCACACTCGTAACACCTGACACCTCTGAAAAAATCTTTAATACGCTACTTCTTGACTATAAAAAAAAACCTACGCCTAAAGCAATAAAATTAGATGATATTGCCCGCGACTTCATTGAAGTGAATCGGGGAAACACTAATAAAATCACCTATTTTGAGTGGTTTGATTGGGTTATAGAAAAACTCATCACCTGTTAAACAGGGCTTACGCAAAATTGTTCCAGCAAGGCGTCGCGATGAAGACAGTACAAATCGTACGACAAAGCGCGACAACAAAGCTGGGCGGTTTTGCGTAAGTCCTATTAAGTCTAAAAATTAAGGAATAAAAAAACTCATGCCTATTGTTAAAGCACCCGTTATTTTAGTAGATGGTTCTTCTTATTTATATCGCGCCTATCATGGTATGCCTCCGTTAAAAACGAGCAAAGGGCAGATGACGCATGCTATTAGAGGGGTGATTAGCATGCTTAAAAAGCTGATAAAAGATTATCAGCCTTCACATATGGCCGTTGTGATGGATGCAAAAGGGAAAACTTTTCGGCATGACTTATTTAGTGAATATAAAGCGCACAGACCCCCTATGCCTGAAGATTTAGCCTCTCAAATTCCGGAATTAAAAGAAGCACTCATGCTTATGGGCTTACCGCCTATTGAAATGGAAGGGGTTGAAGCAGACGATGTAATTGGCAGCCTAGCAAGACAAATTACCGCAAAAGGCGATATAACCTGCCTAATTTCAACAGGCGATAAAGACTTAGCTCAGCTTGTTACGGCTCATGTTACTTTAATTAATACAATGGATAATGTTTACCTTGATGAAGTCGGCGTTAAAAATAAATTTGAAGTAACACCTTTGCAAATGATTGACTTGCTTGCGCTGCAAGGGGACTCAAGCGATAACATTCCAGGCATGCCTGGCGTGGGGGAAAAAACAGCTAAAGCATTAATTGCTGCTTTTGGTAGTGTGCAGGCAATTTATCAAAATCTTGATCAAATTTCTTCTCTTAAAACTTCTTCCGTAAGAATACGAGGCGCTGACAAATTAAAACAAAAATTTATTGATCATAAAGCACTCGTGGATTTGTCTTATCTGCTTGCAACAATTCGCACAGATTTAGTAACCGATGAATTTAATCTTGAATCAATCAGAATAAAAGACATTCAAAAAGAGGGGCTGCTTTTTTTATATGAAAAACTGGAATTTAAAGGCTGGATAGACGAACTTAAAAGAGCAATTACTGCAGCGTCAAAAAATACACCAAAAATTCAAGCTGCGACGGAAGCACCGCTAGAAAACTCAAATCAAGAACAAACAGCAGAACTGCCAGAAAAAACTGAGCAAGCAAAAAAAATGGATACTTACGAGACGATTTTCACTTTTGACGCCTTAAACGCATGGATTCAACGCATAGAAAAAGCAGGTGTTTTTGCCTTAGATACCGAAACAACAGGGCTGGACTATATGAACGCTGAACTTGTCGGCATTTCGTGCGCCGTTGAGCGCGGTGCTTGCTATATTCCACTGCAACATGTTGGCGAAAACACGGAGAATCAGCTGCCACTTAATGAAGTTCTTGCACGATTAAAGCCTTTATTAGAGTCAGAAAAAACAAAGAAAATTGGCCAAAACATTAAATATGATCATCAGATTTTTAAACGATACAATATTGAGCTGCAAGGCATTGCCTTTGATACGATGCTTGAATCGTATGTTTTAGATTCAACCGGTTCAAGACATGATTTAGATACGCTCTCATTAAAACATCTAGATCATAAAACAATTACTTTTGATGAGGTTGCAGGAAAAGGCGCCAAACAAATAAACTTTTCAGCAGTTGCTATACCGGAAGCCGCTCGATATGCCGCAGAAGATGCCGATATAACCTTTCAATTGCATCATTTATTCTGGAAAAGACTTAATGAAACGCCTTCTCTTTTAAATGTATACCAAACACTAGAACAGCCGTTAATTAAAGTTTTATCAAAAATAGAAAGATGCGGCGCGCTCATTGATACACCAAGATTACAGCATCATAGCGAAGCATTGGGCATTGCTATTAACGTGCTTGAAAAACGCATTTTTGAAGCCGCCGGTTTTGAATTTAATACTGCCTCCCCTAAACAATTAGGCACCGTTTTATATGAAAAATTAAGCTTGCCTATTTTACGTAAAACGCCTAAAGGGGCACCCTCAACAGCAGAAGATGTGCTGGAAGACTTAGCGCATTACCACGAATTACCTAAACTCATTGTTGAACAGCGCGGGCTTATAAAACTCAAAAATACTTATACAGACAAACTTCCTCTGATGGTTGATGCTTGTACAAAAAGAGTCCACACCTCTTATCATCAAGCGGTTGCTGCTACAGGTAGGCTCTCGTCAAGCGATCCTAACCTTCAAAATATTCCGGTAAAAAATCAGGAAGGAAGGCAAATTCGTAAAGCGTTTATTGCACCGGAAGGTTGCCGTATTTTATCGCTGGATTATTCACAAATTGAATTGAGAATTATGGCGCATCTTTCAGCTGATGAAACATTGGTGCGCGCCTTTAAACAGGGGCAAGATATTCACAAAGCAACCGCCTCTGAAGTATTTAGTGTTGACGTTAATCACGTGACAGCTGAAATGAGAAGGCAGGCCAAAGCAATTAATTTTGGTTTGATGTATGGCATGTCTGCTTTTGGACTGAGTAAACAACTGGGGTTTTCACACAATGAATCCCAAGCGTTTATTGCCCTTTATTTTGAAAAATATCCTGGCGTTAAACGTTACATGGATAATATCCGCACCCAAGCCCACGAGCATGGTTATGTTGAAACATTAAGCGGAAGACGACTTTATTTACCTGAAATTTCATCAAAAAACAAAATGAAACAGGCCGGCGCTGAAAGAACTGCGATTAATGCCCCGCTACAAGGCACCGCAGCTGACATTATTAAAATTGCCATGATTCAAGTCGATGAATGGTTAACACAAAACAAACTTGCCACAAAAATGATTATGCAAGTGCACGATGAATTAGTATTTGAGGTACCAGAAGCAGAAATTAATCAGGCAAAAAACGAGATTAAAATCATCATGGAAAACAGCATGCGTTTATCGGTACCGCTCGTTGTAGATGCGGGCGTTGGCTTAAATTGGGATGAGGCGCACTAACTTTTGATAAGAGAGGTGGTTCCATAAATTAGGACAGGATATTAAGCTACAAATGAGACATATGAGAAAATTTATGCGAATATGCGTGCGTTTGACTTAGGAAAAGCAGGCAGACTTAAGCCAGTTAGGAAGTCGCGCGAAACTGCTTACCAACGTTTTAAAGAGGGCGTTTAATTCTGTGTCAGTGTAAACACACGACTTGGAATGATACGTTTAAAGAGCAAATTTTTTATGCCGGCATAAGCTTCTCCAAAATGACATCATAAGGCATGTTTTGAATAGCGCATTTATGAATAAATTGGATAAATAATCGAAGCGATTCCTTTGTAATATC